>NZ_RZOM01000047.1:0-12579 GCF_003999175.1 Mesorhizobium sp. M7A.F.Ca.ET.027.03.2.1
CGTCAATAGAGGTGGTACCAAAGCATAAGAGCCCGAGCAGGACAGGACGATGCCAGGCTCTATGCTTCCCCTGGGTCAGGTTTGTCCTTCTGAACAGAATCTATCGGGGTGCTTCAACCCATCGATCTTTGCGGCCGGTCGAACTCTTCAGCCAAGGCCGCATGCCACCATCCACCGAATGCACGGCACGAGCGGCTGCATTGCCTTCTGCAACCGCTCGCTGGATAGTCTCGGCATGTTGGCGACCCTGGCGACTCACTGGCCGCAAATTCTGGCGATCATCTCCGTGGTGATGGCGACGGTCGGCATCGTCCATGCCGTCATGACCAAGGAAGATGTCCGCGCCGCCACCGGCTGGGTCGGCGTGATGGTGCTGTCCCCGATCCTCGGCGTGCTGATCTATGCCGTCGCCGGCATCAACCGCATTCGCCGCGCCACGATCACCGCCCAGCGCCCGTTTGCCGATGGCGCGGTGTCCGCCAAGCACGAGCGCGACGTCGCTGTCGAAGAGGCCCTGATCGTCGAGCGCTACGGGCAACGGTTCACGGGCTTGCGGACATTGGGCGACAGGGTGGCGCGGCGCGCGCTCAATCCTGGAAATGCAATCGATGTGCTGGAGACCGGCGACGAGGCCTATGCCGCCATGTGCGCGGCCATCGATGGTGCCGAGCGCAGCGTCCTGCTCGAGACCTATATTTTCGACAATGACGCCGTCGGCCTGCTCTTCGTCCAGGCGCTTGCCGGCGCCGTCCACCGCGGCGTCACCGTCCGCGTGCTGATCGATGCCGTCGGCGCCCGCTACTCGGTGCCGAGCATCCTGGGGCATTTGCGCGAGGCCAACATCCCCGCCGATGTCTTCAACGGCAACATCGTCATGGGCCTGCGCCTGCCCTACGCCAATCTGAGGACCCACCGGAAGATCCTGGTGGTCGACGGCATCGCCGCCTTCACCGGGGGCATGAACATCCGAAAAGGCTTCTCCGCCGAATTCGCCGGCTCCAACAGCGCCAGGGACACGCATTTCCGGGTGACCGGTCCGATCGTCGCCGACCTCTTTTCGGTCGCCGCCGAGGACTGGCGCTTCGCCACCAACGAGGCGCTGAAAGGCGACGCCTGGCGCATCGCCCCGCTGGCGCCGTCGCCAGGCGCACCGATGATGGTGCGGGCGGTCGCTTCCGGCCCGGATGCCAGCAACGAGACCAACCACAAGCTGCTGATCGGTGCATTCTCGGTCGCCCGCAAGTCTATACGCGTGATGTCGCCCTATTTCCTGCCGGATCGGGAACTGATCAGCGCGCTGATCACCGCCGGCAGGCGCGGGGTCGAAATCGACATCGTGGTGCCGGCGGTGAACAATCTTTTCCTCGTCGACCGCGCGATGATGGCGCAGTTCGATCAGGTACTCAAACACTATTGCCGTGTCTGGCGCACCGAGGGACCGTTCGACCATTCGAAGCTGCTTTCGATCGACGGCGTGTGGGCCTATGTCGGCTCTTCCAATCTTGACGCCCGATCGCTGCGGCTGAATTTCGAGATCGACCTGGAGGTGCTCGATGCCGGCTTTGCCAGCGAGATCGAGGCGCGGATCGGGTCGGCGATCGCCTCCGCCGTGCCGGTGACGCTGGAAGCTTTGCGAGCCCGGCCGTTTCTTATCAGGCTGTTCGACCGGGTATTGTGGCTCGGTTCACCCTATCTCTAAGGCGGAGGTGCGCTTGAGGAACTCGTCCGTCATGGAACATACGCGGAAATTGACTATTTTCACTGTATCCGGCTTCTGAATTGATGCCAGCGAGGACGAGCAGCACAGAGATGCACAGAATTGGACGCAGCCTCCCGGCAAGCATGCTTCTGTCCCTTCGTGACCGCCGGATGCAGAAAGCCAATGCCGCCGCACTCAAGACGACAGCCACCACCGGCACGCTGGTTGCCTCCTACAATGTCCACAAATGCATCGGCGTCGACAGGAAATTCGACCCGGAACGGATCATCCGCGTCATCCGCGAAATCGATCCGGATCTCATCGCGCTGCAGGAAGCCGACAATCGCTTCGGCGACCGTAATGGGCTTCTCGACCTGCCTCGGCTCGAACGGGAAACCGGCCTGGTTCCGGTGCCGATTTCGGCCACCGGCAAGGGCCATGGCTGGCATGGCAACGTCTTGCTGTTCAAGAAGGGCGTCGTTCGCGACGTGCACCAGATCAAGCTTCCGGGACTGGAGCCGCGCGGCGCGGTGGTGGCGGAGATCGACCTCGACGGAAGCCAGACGCTGCGCATCATCGCCGCCCATCTTGGCCTGCTGCGCCGCTCGCGCTCCCAGCAGGCGCGCGTCGTGCTCGACCTGATGAACAGCCCGGACGAAAGACCGACCTTGCTGCTCGGCGACCTCAACGAATGGCGACTTGGCAACCGCTCCGCTCTCAACACACTGCATGCAACGTTCGGCCCGCAGCCGCCGGCGGTCCCCACCTTCCCGTCGAACCTGCCGCTGCTGGCGCTCGACCGGATCATGGCCAACAGGCACGGCATGATTGCCGCCATTAACGCGCATGACACGCCGCTTTCGCGCGTTGCCTCCGACCACCTGCCGCTGACGGCCTTCGTACGCCTGGAGCGGGGAGACGATAACGCCTTGATGTCTTCCGCGTCGCAAAGCGTGTAAAAATTAGACGGAACGCCCAGTTCTTCCCCGAGTTAATATGTCTCGAACGCGCAGGAGGACGAGATGAAAAAACTGATTCTGGCTTCCCTGTTGGCATTGGCCGCGACAGCGGCGATCACTGCGCCGACGCAAGCGGCAAGCGTGACCATCCAGTCCGACGATGACGACCGATATTTGCCGGATGACGATTCCGATAGTGGGATCGTTATTCGCCGTCACCACCGCGATCGCTATTACGACAATCAGTATGATGGCGACCAGGACGTTCAGTACGACAATGGCGGATACCGGTACGGCGAATATCGCCGCCACCACCGGCATCACCGCTGCCACATCGAACTGGTCAGGCACTGGCGCCACCACCACAGGGTGATCGAAGAGGTCCGCATCTGCGGCTGATGTCGATCGTACCAACCGGCCGGCCAAAGCTGGCCGGTTTGGTCGCGTATTGGGGGCGAGAGATGATGCCGCCATGGATCAGTTGAAAACGCCCCTGCAGACTGACGCGCGGCGCGGTTCGCGCAGCTGGATTACCTGGCTGATTTTGTCGCGATTGCACTTGGCACGGTAACTCACTCTCCACCATCCCCGTCAAGCCGCAGATCTCCGGCCCGCTTCCCAGGGCATGACAACCGGTTAGCGGACCCCACCATGAACCGGTCGTGGCCGGCCCCATGTTCGGGTTGGGCTTGCTCTTCGCATTCGGTGCCTCTGGACACAGCTGTCGAAGGCTGGAAAATGTGGACGCGACTCCGCTGTTGGAGTTAACTCGGAACATGAGGAGGAAGGCGCTGAATCTGGAAGACATTGCCGGCCATCCGGCCCTGCATCGCTGTGTCCAGGCACAGTCGTTGGCGCTGATCGACATCTATGAAACGAGCCCGCGACTGGCTTCCATTTTCGCCACGCAGCAGCGTTGGCTGATGGGTCATGTCGGCCTTGCCATGCATTTCAGGCGCGATCCGCACGACCGCCGCAAGGAGCTGACGGTATCGCGTTTCATCGAGTTCGTACACCAGCACGCGGTGGCCAGCCGCAACACGGCGGACGCTTTCATCAAGGAGATGCTGCACTATCATGTCGCCGAGTATGTTTCGGGTGGCGACGGGCGCACGCACCCCTTGCAGCCAACGGCGGCAACCGTGCAGACTTTCACCGGCTGGGTCCTTGCTCATCTGCAGACGCTGGATCATCTCGATGGTGCCGACCGGCTGGCCAGGTTCCTGGAGCGGCCCGATACGGTTGCCAGGCTGCAGCCTCTGGTGGCGGACGGCCTGCTTGCCTCCAAGCCGGTGCGTGAGCCCAACCAGACCTTTTCCCTGTTCATCTGGCTCAACAATGGCGGCATCGTCATGGACTGGCTGATGTCGGGCATCGACCCCGATCATGCCGGCCTGGACCGGATTCCGACCAGCGTGGTTTCGATCGGAGATTTCGCCAGATGGCTCAAGCTGTCGCGGACCCACCTCGCCCGCAAGCTGCGCGCTGCCGAGGAACTCGGCAGCGTCGGCTGGCTCGGCCAGCGCGGCCATTCGGTGATGTGGGTGTCGAACACCTTCTACCAGGAGTACATGACCGTCCAGGCCGCCAAGCTGGCCATTGTCGATGCGGCATTCGCCGCCTGTTTTCCAGTCCCGGAAGACCGCTGAGGGTCGGCGCGATCGACATCTGCCCGGACCGAGAACATTGTCTCCTGGCGATCATAACCTGTTATAGACAGGGCGCGTCTGGACACGGGCCGTGAAGGCTGAAAATGTGATCTGCGTCTTCGTGGCCGTAAGGCTGGATCGGAGCATGGGGGGAATGACGCAGACCTTTGACCATATTGCCGGTCACCCGGATTGCATCGCTGTGTCCGTGCCCAGGCGCAGGCGATGATCCAGGCCTATGGGATGAACCCGAGGCTCGCCTCGATATTTGCCACCCAGCAGCGCTGGTTGATGGCGCATATCGGCCTTGCCCTGCATTTCAGACGGGAGCCCGATGATTACCGCAAGCAGTTGACGGCGGCGCGTTTCATCGACGTCATCCGGGAGAATTCCGTCGCCAGCCGCAACACCGCCGACGCCTTCCTCAAGGAGATGCTGCATTACAATTTCATCGAGCACCTGCCGGCAACACAGGACGGCCGCATCCGCCCCATTCAGCCAACGGTGAACACGCTGGAGACGGTTGCCGGCTGGATGATGGCGCACCTGCACACGCTGGACAGTCTCGACGGTGCGAACCGTCTGGCGACGTTTCTGGAGCGGCCCGATGCTCTCGCCAGGGTGCAGCCGCTGGTGGCCGACGGCCTGATCTCCTCCAGCCCCGTGCGCGAGCCCAGGCAGACCTTTTCGCTGTTCACCTGGCTCAACAATGGCGGCGTCGTCATGGACTGGCTGATATCGGGCGTCGATCCCGACCATGCCGGCCTCGCTGAAATACCGACCGGCGTCGTCTCGATCGGCGATTTCGCCAAATGGCTCAAGCTGTCGCGAACCCACCTGGCACGCAAACTGCGGGATGCCGAAGACCTCGGCAGCGTTGGCTGGCTTGGCCAGCGCGGCAATTCGGTGATGTGGGTGTCGGGCGACTTCTACCGGGAGTACATGACCGCCCAGGCCGTCAAGCTGGCTATCATCGATTCCGCATTCGTCGAGGCCTTTGACTACCCGGCAGGCAGCTGACCGGTGCGGCATTCCCGTGCGGGGATGCCCAAGCCGACGAGCCCTTCAGTCGATGTCGAACGACACGCCCTGGGCGAGCGGCAGCGCCTTGGAATAGTTCACCGTGTTGGTGGCCCTCCGCATATAGGCCTTCCATGCGTCGGAGCCGCTCTCGCGGCCGCCCCCGGTTTCCTTTTCGCCGCCAAAGGCACCGCCGATCTCAGCGCCCGAGGTACCGATGTTGACATTGGCAATGCCGCAATCCGATCCGTCGACACCCAGGAAACGCTCGGATTCCTGCAGGTCTCGGGTGAAGATCGACGAGGACAGGCCTGCCCCCACGGCATTGTGCTCGTCGAGCACCGCGTCGAAGTCCGAATATTTCATCACGTAGAGGATCGGCGCGAAGGTCTCTTCCGTCACCGGTGACACCTGGCTTGGCATTTCGACCAGCGCCGGGTGCACGTAGTACGCATCCGGATGGCCGTTCTCGACCCGCGTGCCGCCGGTCACCTTGCCGCCATGGGCAGCGGCTTCCTTCAGCGCCTTCTGCATGGCGTCGAAGGCCGCCTTGTCGATCAGCGGCCCGACCAGCGAGGAGGTCTCCAGCGGATTGCCGACAGACACACTCTCGTAGGCCTTCTTGAGGCGCGGAACCAAGGCGTCGTAGACGCTGTCATGCACGAACAGGCGCCGCAGCGTCGTGCAGCGCTGGCCGGCCGTGCCCATCGCTCCAAAAGCAATCGCGCGCAGCGCCATGTCGAGATCGGCGGTCGGGCAGACGATGCCGGCATTGTTGCCGCCGAGTTCCAGCACCGCGCGCGCAAAGCGCTTGGCCAGCCGCGGGCCGACGTCACGGCCCATGCGGGTCGAGCCGGTTGCCGAAACCAGCGGCACTTTGGGGTGATCGACCAGGATCTCGCCGACGGCGCGGTCGCCGATCAGCACCGGCGCCAGGCCATCAGGTGCGTCCGCGCCGAAGCGCTCGACCGCACGCTTGAAGATAGCCTCGCAGGCAAGTGCGGTCAGCGGCGTCTTTTCCGACGGCTTCCACACCACCGCGTCGCCGCAGACCAGTGCCAGCGCGGCATTCCACGACCATACAGCCACCGGGAAGTTGAAGGCGGAAATGACGCCGACGACGCCGAGCGGATGCCAGGTTTCCATCATCCGATGGCCTGGGCGCTCGGTGGCGATGGTCAGGCCGTACAATTGCCGGGAGAGGCCTACGGCGAAATCGCAGATGTCGATCATCTCCTGCACTTCGCCGAGGCCCTCAGACGGGATCTTGCCGACCTCGATCGAGACCAGCCGGCCAAGCTCGGCCTTGTGCGTACGCAGCTCCTCGCCGAGCAGCCGCACCAGTTCGCCACGTCGCGGGCCGGGCACCATACGCCAGGCCTGGAAGGCCTTGTGCGCGGCATCGATCACCTTGGCCGCGTCAGCCGGCGAGATCGTCCTCAGCGCCGCGATCTGCTCGCCCGTCACCGGGCTGCGCACGATCAGGTCGCCGCCGACAAGCGTCTCCTCGGCCACACCCAGTTTCGCCAGCAGTTCGGTCGTTTCGTTGCCTATCGTCATTCTTGTCCCTTTCAGATTCCGTCGCTCATAATTCATGTCGCCAAAAGTGCCCCCGGTTTTGGAACAACGACATGCACAAAAGGCATGCCGGTCAAAGCCTGGCGCCATGCTGCCCGCGTGCACAAAGGCACCTCAGGCACGATCATCGCGTGGCATTACTCGTTTCAAGGGAAAATCACCACCCCGGCATGGTCCAAGCCCAAACTGCACGATTGAGCCAGATGGGGCAGATGGCGCTCAGTTTGCCTTCTTGGCCGCTGGGCGTACCGCACCGTCCCTGATCAGCCGGTCGATATGCATGCGGATATGTGCCGCTTCCGCCGCCGTGTTTGCAAGCGCTATGGCGCGGTCGAAGGCGACGCGCGCCTCGTCGCCCCGGTCGAGCTGCATCAAGAGGCCCCCCTTGAGGCCGAAAAAATGGAAATAGCCGGAAAGCCGTTCTTCCAGCGGCTCGATCATGGCCAGCGCCTCTGCCGGTCCACGCACCTTCGAGACCGCGACGGCCCGGTTGAGCGTGACCACCGGCGACGGCTGCATCTGCTCCAGCAAGCGATAGAGCAGGTCGATCTCGTTCCAGTCGGTATCCTCGGCCCTTTCGGCCCGCGCGTGCAATGCGGCAATCGCCGCTTGCACCTGGTAGGGGCCGGGCTTGCGATGGCGTAGCGCCTTGTCGACCAGCGCCAGCCCCTCATCGATCATCTTGCGGCTCCACAGGCTGCGATCCTGGTCTTCGAGCAGCACGATCTCGCCGCTCTCGTCGAAACGGGCCGGTGCGCGCGCATGCTGCAGAAGCAACAGCGCCGTCAGCCCCATGATCTCCGGCTCGGTCTGGAACAACCGCAGCAGGAGCCGTGCCAGCCGGATCGCCTCCTCGCACAGCGGTGCGCGGGCCGGCGCCTCGCCGCTGTTGGTCGAATAGCCCTCGTTGAAGACCAAGTAGACCATGGCGGCGACGGCGGCGAGCCGTTCCGACCGCTCGACCGCGCCCGGCGTCTCGAACGGCACGCCGGCGTCCGCAATGCGCGCCTTGGCGCGAGTGATGCGCTGCTCCATGGCGCTTTCGCCAACCAGGAAGGCGCGCGCGATCTGCTTGACCGTAAGACCGGAGACGATGCGCAGCGCCACCGCGATCTGCTGCGTTGCCGGCAGATCAGGATGGCAGCAGATGAACAGCAGCCGCAATATGTCGTCGCGGTAGTGCGCCCCGTCCAGCCGCTCTGCGATATCGCTCTCGGCGTCCTCCAGATCCGAAACCTGGTCTTCCTCCGGCATCGGCGCCTGCTTGGCGCGCTTGCGCACCGCATCGATGCCGCTGTTGCGGCCGACGAAGATCAGCCACGCCGCCGGGTCGCGCGGCGGCCCGTTCTGCGGCCAGTTCTTCAGCGCCCTGAGGCACGCGTCCTGGAAAGCTTCCTCCGCCGTGTCGAGATCGCGGAAATAACGCAGCAGCGCACCCATCGCCTGCGGGCGGGCGGCGCTGATCGCGGAGCTTATCCAGGCCATTTCGGTCATGCGGAAACCTTGGCGGGATTGAAGATCGAGACCGGCCGGATCTCATAGGAGCCGCCGCTCGGGTTGACTTCGGAAAGCTCGCGGGCGAACTCCACCGCCTCGTCGAGATCGGCGCATTCGAGCGTGTAGAAGCCGAGGAACTGTTCCTTGGTCTCGGCGAACGGCCCGTCGATGACGACCGATTCGCCCTTGACCTTTCTCAGGGTCGTCGCGGCGGTCGTCGGCAGAAGCCGTGCCACCGGGCCGAGCCGACCAGCCTTGGCGTACTTGTCCTGAACGTCGAGGAGATTGGCCATGACCTCATCGTCCTGTGCCTTGCTCCAGGAGCAGACGACATCTTCGGAGGCATAGCAGAGGATTGCGTAGAGCATGGCTGGTCCTTTTCTCTGTCAAAGGACGAAACAGTAAGACCGATCCCGACACGACGTCGATAAAAAATCCAGATGTGGACGGATTTGGCCACGGCCAGCCGCGCCGGTCAGCTTTCTCCCAGTTTCAGCCATCGCAGCACGAGAGCTTCCTCGTCATCGAGACCATCGATGGAGCGTTTGCGTTTGTTGGCTTGCGCCATTTCATTCAGCAACCGCCCTTCGGACCACGCTTCGAAGACCCGCGGATGGATATAGCATTTGCGGCAGACGGCACGCGTATTGCCCAGCCGCTCCGCAACCTTGTCGATGACGCTGTTCATCGCCCTGTTTCGCTGCGCCTGGCTTTGCGGCAGTTCCGTTTGGGCAAACAGCGACGCGGCGTGAATGGTGCCGCCCCAGGTGCGGAAATGCTTCGAACTGAAGGCGTCACCGACCGCCTCACGGATATAGCGGTTGACGTCCTCGGAGCGGACCGGCCGCCTGTTGCCGTCCTCATCGAGATACTGGAACAGCTTCTGGCCTGGCAGGTCCTGCGCGCCGCGCACAATCCTGGCGATGCGGCGGTCGACCAGCTTCAGCTTCCACTCCTTGCCCGACTTGCCCTTGAAGGCAAAGCGCAGGCTTGAACCGACAATATCCACATGCCGGTCGCGCAACGTGGTCAGCCCGAAACTCTTGTTGTCGCGGGCGTAGGCGGCATTGCCGACGCGGATCATCGTGTTGTCGAGCAGCCAGACGACCGCGGCGACGACACGCTCGAACGGCAGGCCACGACGGCGCAGATCGCTGTCGATCCTGTGCCGCAGGTCCGGCAGGCTCTCGGCGAAAGCAACCAGGCTCGAATATTTGGCACCATCGCGCTCTTCGGCCCATTGCGGATGATAACGATATTGCTTGCGTCCGCGCTGGTCCCTGCCGGTTGCCTGGATATGGCCGTCCGCGTCCGGCGAAATCCACACATCCGTCCAGGCCGGCGGAATGACGATCGCCTCGATGCGGGCCCTGGTAGTGGCCGAAACTGTTCCTCCGTCCGGTCCCTTGTAGGAGAACCCCTTGCCTGTTTTCAGCCGCCGGATACCGGGCTCGGCATCACTGACATAGCTAAGCGACGCATGGTCGGCCGAGCTTTGCGCCCCGTTTTTGGGCGCACCATCTGGCGATACAGCGTCCTCGCCAGCCGGTCGGCTGGGCGACAATCCGGATTTTTGCAACATGTCGGCTCCACGCGAATTCCGTAGATAAGCCACTGGCCGACCGCTGGTTCCACCCGCCGTCCGAAAAGCGCCTCGCGCCGATATCGCGGTGGCTGGCGCCTACAGAGCGCCTTGCAGCTTGATCGGCGGCGCCGACAAACGCCGCCGCGCCGCGAGCTTGAACCTGTAGCGCAGGCAGCGCCAAGCTTCTGAGCGCCGCTTCGGCGCGGCCGCGGCTACCGCCAGGAAGCGCGCCGCGGTGCCCAGATCGCCGCGCGCATAGTGGACCCGGGCGATCTTGAGGGCGACAAGCCCTTCCCTGGCCTTGAGCGCCGACAACGGGATGTTGCAGTCGGTGAGTGTGCGCAGTTCCCGGCGCCAGTCCAGAAAGCGCCGCACCGGGTTGAGGGCAAAGCGGTCATCGGAACGTACCGGCGAAACCTCATAGACCATGACAGGTTGCGAAACCATGGCGAGCGATGCCTTGCTCATCAGCCGTGCCCAGAACAGCGTGTCCTCGTCATAGGCCATTCCGATGGGGAACCGCGTCTCGCCGATCAGGGGCCGCGATGCCAGAACGCTGCCCACGGCGACCGAACGTATGTCGCCTTTCACATAGGCCGAGGCATTTGCCAGGCACGCAGCCTGAAAGCCGTTCGGCATCTTGATCTGCCGGTCCTGGCCGTTCACCCGTCGCCGGTAGGCACCCACGATCATGTCGGCCTCCGGCTGCTCCCGGGCCTTGCGGAGCAGTGCGCGCAACCCGCCCCGCAGATGCAGGTCGTCGGCATCGATCAGGTAGACCCAGGAATAGACCGCTTCGGCCAGCGCCAAATTGCGGGCACCGCCTGCATCGCGGCATTTGGCCGACAGCACGCGCAGCGGCAACGAGAGTTGTGCCGCGGCCTCCCGCGCGATGGTTGCCGTGCCATCGGTCGACGCATCGTCGACCAGCAATATCTCGCCGATGATCTCGGCCTCGCTGCGTAGCGATGCCAGCGTTGCAGCAATGGTCGCCGCCGCGTTACAGGCAGGAATGACGACGCTGATTGCTCTCAATTACAAAACCTCGCGCCATGCGCTTGAGGATACAATTACCGTCACCCCGAAACGAATACAGACTAGCGGCCACATCGGTATTTGAGAAGCAGTCTTGTCCATCCCGAATTGCGGCGCAAATACCGCTGCGTGTACGACCTGCTTCAGGCTCTTTCGAGCACGACCGGAATGACGTCGACAGCTTGCTCGCCAACCTGTCCCCCCGTGGTCTTGAGCACGCCGACGATCGGCGCCACGTCCGAATAGTCGCGGCCGTGGCCGACGGTGATATGGTCGTTGCTGGCCCGCATGCCGTTGGTCGGATCGAATTCCTGCCAGCCCGCATCGCGCCCGCACCAGACCTTGACCCAGGCATGCATGGCATCGGCGCCTTCCAGCCGGGGCTTGCCCTTCGGCGGGATGGTGCGCAAGAAGCCGCTGACATAGCCGGCCGGAATACCGAGCCCGCGCAGGCCGGCGATCATGATGTGTGAAAAGTCCTGGCAAACGCCGCGCTTCAACTTGAAGGCATCACTGGCCCGGGTCCGCACCGTTGTCGCTTCGCCGTCATAGGTGAAATCGCGATGGATGCGATTGCACAGGCTCACGGCCGTGCCGGCGGCAGAGCCGGCGATGCTGTCGCGTGCGTAAGCGGTGATCGCATCGTCGATGCCGGCATGGGTGCTGGCCGTCAGGAAGTGGTGCGGTGCATCAGGTGCCAGAGACCGCATCGCGGCGAGCTCCTGCCTCAGCCGGGCGATATCGGGCGACACGTCGAGCCCGGGCTCGGGCCGAGACACCGACACGCGGGCGCTCATCCTGATGTCGAGCGCGTCATGCGCGTCGCGAAAGGCGATCGAGGTCACGTTGTTGCCGAAGAAATCGGAAAAGTCGGAACGCTCGTTGGGTGCCGGCGCAAAGGACAGGGATGCGGCGATGACACGCTGCACGCCTGATATCGTCGACGGCAGTACGCGCACCTGATGACGACCGCCGCCGGCCGCCGCAGCGTAATCGTAATGCAGATGAAGCCTGATGTCGTAGAGCATGTTCTATTTTTCTGCCTTTGCGCAGGTTCTTGTCGCAAAACCGTGCGACACTTTTGCGGAAGAACCTGCTTAGCCGAAATAGGCTTTGGCGAGGCTGTTGTAGAGGCCGCCGATTTCAAAGGCGAGGTCGTCCAGCGCCTTTGCCGTCATATCCGAAGGCTCCTTGATGGCGATCTGGGTGTTGAGCTGCAGGATTTCCTTCGCCGCCGGCGACATTTGCCCCTCGCCGCCGAGCGACGGCAACAGGCCGATTTCGGCTTTCAGCCTTTCGAGTTGGAACAGGATCGAGCGCGGATTGAGCGGATCGAGCGCCAGCAGGTCGATCACCGTGCGCCGACCGGCCTGCACCGGATATTGGCGGCGATGGGTCATCACGCTGTCGCCGATCTCCAGCATCATGTCGAGCGCGCCGTCCGGCGCCTTGGCGCTGGTCAGCCGCGACAGCGTGCGGGAGATCTGGATACCGCGCTCCAGCCGGCGGCCGATCTCGAGGAAGCGCCAACCGGCGAAGCGGTACATGTTCTCGTGC
>NZ_RZOM01000480.1:0-4501 GCF_003999175.1 Mesorhizobium sp. M7A.F.Ca.ET.027.03.2.1
GCACGGACATATCCGTTCCATCGGGCAGGTCGGTCTCGTCTTCCCCGTTGGGATCGCCATCGTCGCTCGCCTCTGCGGCCACGGGCGGCGCCTCCTCTTCGCCTGCCTCCTCCTGCGCGCTGTCGTCGAGATTGGCCACCAGCACCAGGGCACTGGCCGCCACCTGCCGCCTTTGCAAATCGCCCATGACGCCGCGCACACGGTCTTGTTCGCCCAGCAAAAGCGCCGGAATGGCAACCTTGTCGTAGAATTCGACCAGATATTTCTCCTCCAGCATCTCCTCGGCATGGTCGGTGGCTTCTTCCGGATCGCCGGCCAGAAGCCGCTGGTACAGGCGCGCATGGGGTTCGAGCACGGGCTCGTTGCCGAACAGCACGTCGAGGAATTCAAACTGCGGCACGTGTCTGCCCAGCACCACCAGGCAGACGGTGAGCGGTGTCGACAGGATCAGCCCGAGCGGCCCCCAGAGCCACGTCCAGAAAATCGCCGCGACGATGATCGCCAGCGGCGACAGTCCTGTCCGCGAACCGTAGAGCCAGGGTTCGATGATATTGCCGGTGATCAGCTCCATCACTACGAACAGGGCGGCGGTCCACAGCACGAGCGACCAGCCCGGCGCAACGGCCAGCGCCAGGAACAGCGGCAAAAGCATGCCGATGATCGGGCCGATATAGGGAACGAAACGCAGCGCCAGCGCCAGCAGCCCCCACAGCAGCGCATTGGGAATACCGAGGGCCCAGAGCCCGATCGCGATCGGTACGGCGTAGACGATGTTGACGACCAATTGCATCAAGAGATAGCGGCCCACCCGCTTGGCGGCATCCTGAAGCGCCTCGGTGGTGCGGTGGAGGTCGCCGTAGCCGACAAGCCGGATAAAGCGGTCGCGCAGATCCTCCCGCTCGAGCAGCATGAAGATGACGACGACGATGATCAGTCCGGCCGACCCAAGCGGGCTGATCAGCGGCCCGACGATATTCTGCAGGACCTGGAGCGGCCTTTCGCGCGCGACGATCTCGACCGGCACCGGCTCGCGCTGCGGCTTTTCCGGGGTGGCAGCCGGCAGCGAGGGGGCCTGCCTGTCGATCTCCTGGCCGACCCGTTCGACCACCTGGCTCAGTCTGGCAAGGATCCCGCCCCCGACCCCGGTTTCCTTGAGCGAGCGGATCTTGGTCAGGATGTTGGTCTGGTAGACTGGGATGTTCTGCGCCAGTTCGCTGACCTGCGTGGCGACGATGAAGGAGAACAGGCCAAGCGCCGCGAAAGCGCCGAGCACGCTGGCAATGACGGCGGCAATCCGGGGAATGCCGATCTTTTTAAGAGCTGAGACAAGCGGCGCCAGTGCGAAGGTCAGCAGCAGCGCGATCGCGATCGGCAGGAAAACCTCGCGCCCGAAATACAGTGCGGCCACCGTCGTGACGATGGCCGCCACATTGGGCAAAGAGGTTCGCGGATGGGGCGCGGCCGCTGAAAGGGCGTCCCCTAGCCCATCAGCCGGAGACGCCGTGCCGTTTCGACGATTGGCCACGTGATGCCTCCCCCTGCCAAATGCCATGATCGGGCATATAGAGCGGACGTGCAACTTTAGCCAACGATGAAATACGCCTCGCTCACAGGCAATGATCCGGGCCGCATCGGCCGCTCTCGACCGATCGGATCAGCGCGCCGCATGCCTGGCCAGCGCGTGCTCGATCAGCACGTCGATGGTCTGGCTGTAGCCGATGCCTGAGGCGGCCAACGCCTTGGCGTACATCGAGATGTCGGTGAATCCGGGAATGGTGTTGACCTCGTTGACGAGCAGGCTGCCATCGGCGCGCAGGAAGAAATCGACGCGCGCCATGGCTTCGCAGCCGAGCGCCTGAAAAGCCTGACGCGCCATCTCCCTCGCTTTGTCGGCCACAGTGGCCGGGACATCAGCGGGCACCTTGACCAGCGCGCCGTCGGCATCGAGATATTTGGCCTCATAGGTGTAGAAGCCGTGCTTGCCGGCCGGAATGATCTCGCCGGGCAGCGACACCGTCAGCGACCCGTCGGCGCGCTCCAGCACCGAGAACTCGATCTCGCGCCCCTCGACGAATTCCTCGATCAACACTTTGCCGTCGTAGCGGAAAGCCGTGTCGATGGCCTGCTCGAAGCCATCCCTGTCATTCACCTTGCTGACCCCGAAGGACGAGCCCTGGCGCGCCGGCTTGGCGAAGAACGGCAGGCCGAGCATCCCGGCAATCTCCTGGAAGGAATGCTTCCCGTTTCGATGCACGGTGACGGAGCGGGCAACCGCCAATCCCGCCTCGCGCATCAGCCGCTTGGCGACATCCTTGTCCATGGCGGCGGCCGAGGCGAGAATGCCGCAGCCGACATAGGCGACATCGGCGACCTCGGCATAGCCCTGCACCGAGCCGTCCTCGCCGAACGGCCCGTGCAGTACAGGAAACACGACGTCGATGGGGGGCAGGTCAGGCTGCGTACCATCCCGCGACACGGCGACCAGCCGGCCCTTGCCGCCGGGCAGCAGCGCGACCTCGGCACCATCTTCGGATGCCGGCGCCCCTGCCGCGTCATCAAGTTGTTGCAGCAGCCATCTGCCGCTTTTGGTAATGGCGATCGGCACGATGTCGTAGCGCGTCCGGTCGATCGCCTTCAGCACATTGGCGGCCGAAAGGCGCGACACGTCATGCTCGGCCGAACGCCCGCCATAGAGGATGGCCACTCTTGTCTTACCGGTCATCGAAATCCCTCGACTGTCAAAAAAAATCAAATGGCGACGGCAATGCCGCGATTGGCGAAGAAGCGGTCGAAATCGGCCGGCGCCAACACTGCGTCTGCCTGTGTGGCGGGGTCATGGCCTGACGGGTTGTGGAAGCGGAAACCCTCGTCGGACGCCGCGGTGACCAGCACCAGGTGACCGCCCTTCGAGGGCGGCTCGCGCTCGGGCCAGCGGATCGAACTGCTGACCGACGCGATGAAGAAGCGCGTCCGCTGCATGATCGCCGGAATCTCGGCCGTCGCGACATTGGTCACCACCTCGGCCCGGAGTCCAAAAACCTCTTTCACGAAGCTGACGAAGGGCGCGTAGATCAGCCCCTTGATCGATCCCCCGTTGACGACATAGCCGCCATATAAGGTGCAGCGCCTGGCAAGCTCGATCGTCGGCACGATCTCGCCGCGGCTTGCCAGGATCATCTTAAGGCAGGCCATGCCGCAGATATTGGCCGCCCAGACCGCATATTCATCGAGTGTTTCCGCGCCCGATCCCCGCCACAGCGGATCGCGCCTGAGGGCAACATCCGCGCCGTCGGCGAGCACGTCCAGCGTCATGTCTGGCGTTTCCCACTGGCTGAAAAACGGCACGGTTTCAGGCAGTGGACTCATACGGGCTCCTCGGCGGTTGGCTCCATCTCGTATACGAGGATACGAGATGGATGAAAAGCCGCTTAGGCCCGTTTAGGTGGGGAGCCGTGCGCCGCCGCCTACTCGGCCTTCGTCCAACCGAAAACCAGCCAAGCATATTTCGATTTTTCGTCGGGTTCGACAGTGTAGGTCATCTGCATGTCGCCGTCCTTGGCGTAGATATCCAGCCTGGGCGCGGTCTCCAGCTTGAGCCACGCCGAACTGTTGCTGAAGGACCAGGTTCCGCACCAGACGCAAGGCCCCGACGTCGGATCACCCGGCTGATGAAAATTGTAGCGGCCGTCCGCCGTGATCTCCAGATAGTCGAACGCGCCGTAAAACGCGGTCACCGTCTGCTGGAATTCATTGGCGGCCGCTTCCTGTTCCGGTGTCGGCGCATCCTTCATATCGCGCGGCGGCCGGATGGCTCCGCCGTTGAGTTTCCATTTGCCGACAAAATCCTTCTGGGTCGGAAGATATTCCTCCTGCGCCTGCGCCGATGAAACATAAGCAAAAGGTGATATACTTGTGAGGCCCACGGCCCCGATCGCAAATAAAAGCGTGGCGGCACAGATCGCCCTTGTTGGGTTTTGCATAAAAGATATATCTCCACGGAGGTAAGGGGAGTTCTATTGAGGATTTTGCAGCGCACGTTGCTTCGATGCCGATTCCCGCCCGCCATTTGCACGGTTAGCATCGTGGCCATCAATCTGGCAACGCAAGGCAGCCTCTCCAGCATCGCCCATGCGCCCGCGGTCCCGGCCGGCTGAATATCGGCAGCTTAGAAGGTGATCTTCACCGAAGCTGCGCTGCGACTATGCGGACCATGATGGACGGCCTCGATGTTGTTGCCGTCGGGATCGAGCAGGAAGGCGGCGTAATAGCCAGGATGATAGGGCCGTTCGCCCGGCGCGCCATTGTCCGTGCCGCCAGCCGCCAGTCCGGCCTTGTAGAAGGCGTCGACCATGGCGTGGTCCCTTGCCTGGAAAGCCAGGTGATGGCGACCGGTGAGTTTTCCCTGTGCGGCCCGGCTGTCGGCAGTGGAGACAAACAGCTCGTCGGCCCAGAAAAAATCGTCGCCGCTCCCACCGATCGGAACATCGATCGCCTGCAGAAC
>NZ_RZOM01000481.1:0-4499 GCF_003999175.1 Mesorhizobium sp. M7A.F.Ca.ET.027.03.2.1
GCGTCACGCCGAGGCGAACCTGGCTGTAGATCTTCATCGGCAGCGTCGTCGCGCCCGGCCCGGAGGTGAAGCTTGCGATGACCAGATCGTCGAGCGAAAGCGTGAAAGCCAGCATCCAGCCGGAGACGATCGCCGGCATGATGACCGGCAATGTGATCTGGAAGAAGGTCTTCACCGGCGTTGCGCCAAGATCCATCGCGGCTTCTTCCAGCGAGCGGTCGAAGGTCATAAGGCGCGACTGCACGACCACGGCGACGAAGCACATGGTCAGCGTGATGTGGGCGAGCGTCACGGTGAGGAAGCCGCGGTCGAGCCCGACGGCGACAAAGAGCAGCAGCAGCGACAGGCCGGTGATGACTTCCGGCATGACCAGCGGCGCAAAGACCATGCCGGAGAACAGCACCCTGCCCTTGAAGCGCGTGTAGCGGGTCAAGGTGAGTGCCGCCAGCGTGCCGAGAACGGTCGCTACCGTGGCCGAGATCAGGCCAACGCGCGCCGTCACCCAGGTCGCGTCCATGAGGCCCTGATTGTGGAACAGCGAGACGTACCATTTGGTCGAGAAACCGCCCCAGACCGTAACCAGTTTCGACTCGTTGAACGAGAAGACGATGAGCAGCACGATCGGCAGATAGAGAAAGGCAAAGCCAAGCACGATCGAAGTGATGTTGAAGCGGCTCCAGGTGGCGTTCATGAGGTCACCTGTCCATTTCCTGAGCGCGCGCCTGGGCCCGCTGGAAGAGCATGATCGGCACGATCAGCAGCAACAGCAGGATGACGGCAACGGCCGACGATACCGGCCAGTCGCGATTGGCGAAGAACTCGTTCCACAACGTCTTGCCGATCATCAGCGTCTGCGAGCCGCCGAGCAGATCGGGAATGACGAACTCGCCGACGGCCGGAATGAACACCAGCAGACAGCCGGCGATGACGCCGGGCAGCGACAGCGGGAAGGTGATCTTCCAGAACGCACTTGTCGGCGGACAGCCGAGATCCTTGGCTGCCTCGATCAGCGAATAGTCCATCTTCTCAAGCGCGGAATAGAGCGGCAACACCATGAACGGCAGGTAGGAATAGACGATGCCGATGAAGATCGCCGTATAGGTGTTGAGGATGATCAGCGGCTGGTGGATGACGCCGGTGGCGAGCAGCAACTGATTGAGCAGCCCTTCGGGCTTGAGAATGCCGATCCAGGCGTAGACCCGGATCAGGAACGAGGTCCAGAACGGTAGGATCACCAGCATCAGCAAGGTCGGGCGGATCGTCGCCGGCGCGCGCGCCATGCCATAGGCGATGGGGTAGCCGACGAGCAATGTCAGGACCGTCGAGACCGCGGCGATGATGACGCTGGTTACATAGGCGTTGAAGTAGAGGGCGTCCTGCGTCAGCCAGGCGTAATTGTCGAGGCTGAGTTGCTTCAGCTGAGCCAGGAACCCGGAAATGCCGCCGCTGAAATCGAGCGCCGGCGTATAGGGCGGAATGGCGATCGCCGTCTGCGACAGCGAGATCTTGAAGACGATGACGAACGGAATGAGGAAGAAGAACAGCAGCCAGACATACGGGATGATGATGACCAGTCGGCCAACGAAGGCAGCACCCAGCCTGGCAAGGAGGGATCTGCCGGCATTGGATGCCGGAGAGGCTGATGAGGTGGTGACGGCAGCGCTCGACATGGTCGCCCCTACCGCGTCAGCACGACGCCGGCATCGGGCCGGAAGGAAACCCAGGCGCGGTCGTTCCAGCTCAACGGATCCTCGGTGATGCGGGCCGCATTCATGGTGCTCGCGCGCACCACCTGGCCGTCGTCCAGCCTGACATGGTAGACGGTCATGTCGCCGAGATAGGCGATGTCGTAGACCTCGCCCTCGATGGCGTTGACCGCCTCGGCCGGCTTCTTCGACGACACCTTGATCTTTTCGGGCCTGATGGCGAAGGTGACGGCCGTCCCGGCGCCGGCGGCGCCGGCATTGTCGGTGCGGATGGTGAGGCCATTGCCGGCATCGATGCTGGCGCTGCCGGCCTCGCCACGCGCAATCTTGCCCTCGAACATGTTCACATTGCCGACGAAGCCGGCGACGAAGCGCGATCCGGGCGCCTCGTAGACTTCGGCCGGCGTTGCCACCTGCATCACCTCGCCCTTGTCGATGATGGCGATGCGATCGGCCATGGTCATCGCCTCTTCCTGGTCGTGGGTGACGACGACGAAGGTCAGGCCGAGGTTCTGCTGCAAATCCATCAGTTCGAATTGCGTCTCTTCGCGCAGCTTCTTGTCCAACGCGCCGAGCGGCTCGTCGAGCAGCAGCACCTTCGGCCGCTTGGCGACCGAGCGGGCGAGCGCGACGCGCTGGCGCTGGCCGCCGGATAGTTGGTGCGGCTTGCGCTTGGCGAACTGCTCGAGTTTGACCAGCTTCAGCATCTCGGCAACGCGCGATGCGATTTCGGGCTTTGGCATGCCGTCCTGCTTGAGGCCGAAGGCGATGTTGTTCTCGACCGTCATATGCGGGAACAGCGCATAGGACTGGAACATCATGTTGACAGGCCGCCGGTAGGGCGGGATGCCACGCAGATCCTGGCCGTCAAGCAGAATGCGGCCGGCTGTCGGCTCCTCGAAGCCGGCGAGCATCCTGAGCAGCGTCGACTTTCCGCAACCGGAGGCGCCGAGCAGCGCGAAGAACTCGCGCTCGAAGATGGTCAGAGACAGATTGTTGACGGCGGTGAAGTCACCGAACTTCTTGGTGACGTTGTCGAACTGGATGTACGGCTTGGCATTCGGGTCGTTCCACGGTGCAAAATCCCTGCGGATGCTGCCAAGCGATTTCATATCCCACTCCGTCCTGATTTTCTTGCTTCTTGCCCCAGGTAGAAACGGTCCCGGCAGGTGGCTGCCGGGACCGTGTCGGATTGCTTACTGGCCAGTGACGATCTTGGTCCAGGTGCGCGTGATGACGCGCTGGGTCTTGGGATCGTATGGCGAGACGGTGTAGAGCTTCTTTATGGTCTCGGCATCGGGATAAACCGAAGGATCCTCCAACAATGCCTTGTCGACGAATTGCTGCGAAGCCTTGTTGCCGTTTGCGTAGAGCACGTAGTTCGACGACTTGGCGATGACTTCCGGCTTCATCATGTAGTTGATGAACTCGAGCGCCTCCGCGACATGCGGTGCGTCGGCGGGGATCGCCATCTGGTCGAACCACATCTGCGCGCCCTCCTTCGGCACGGAATAGCCGATTTCGACGCCCTGCTTGGCCTCGACCGCGCGGTTGCGGGCCTGGAACACGTCACCCGACCAGCCGACCGCCAGGCAGATATCACCGTTGGCGAGCGCGTTGATGTATTCGGAGGAATGGAACTTCCTGATGTAAGGCCGCACCTTGAGCAAGGTCTCCTCGGCCTTGGCGATATCATCGGGTGACGTGCTGTTCGGGTCGAGGTTGAGATATTTCAACGCCGCCGGGATGATATCTGCCGGCGAGTCCAGCACGTAGACGCCGCAGTCCTTCAATTTGGCCAGGCTATCGGGATTGAAGAAGACGTCCCAGCTGTCGATCTTGTCAGTGCCAAGCGCCGCCTGCACCTTCTTGATGTTGTAGCCGATGCCAACCGTGCCCCACATGTAGTTGACCGAGTATTCGTTGCCGGGGTCATATTTGGCGGTTCGCTCGGTAACCGTGTCCCACATGTTGGAAATGTTGGGCAGTTTCGACTTGTCGAGCTTCTGGAACACGCCGGCCTGGATCTGGCGCGCAAGGAAATTGCCGCTGGGCACGACGACGTCATAGCCGCTGCCGCCGGCAAGCAGCTTGGTCTCAAGGATTTCGTTGGAATCGAAGGTGTCGTAGACGACCTTGATGCCGGTTTCCTTGGTGAAATCGTCGATGATCGAACTGTCGATGTAGTCCGACCAGTTGAAGACGTTGACGACACGATCCGCGGCGTGACCGCCGACGGTGAACAATGTCAGGAATGCCGAGGTTGCCGAAAGCCAGAGCGCTTTGCGGATCATGCTATTCTCCTTTGATGAGTGTTCCTTCACCGGCTCGTCGCGATATCAGCGCGACCGGCATTTTCTTCAGACTATTGAGCTTTCCAAGGGGCGACAAGCGCGAACTGCCGAGACCATTCAGGCGGTTCGATGAGATGGCTGGATGCCCCTGAGGCGGCTTGGGAGGCGTGCCAATACCGTCATAGGCTTTCGCCGTAGCGCGGGCAGAGATACGACTATATGGTCCGGTCCCGATCGGACCGGCTGGGAGACTTGGCAAGATACGCCTGTCTTGTTGTTGCCGTATTCCCAGCCTGCCCGTGCTGCAGCGACGTTGTCAATGGCAAAGCTGCAGGCCGCCTCAATTAGGCGACGGCACCCCGGTGACCCCTGCGCGTTCGGGCCGTGCCTGCCGCTTGAATTCGAGCCCGATATGGACGAGCAGCGCCGTGACCACCACCGCGCCACCGATGATGGTGCGCCCCGACGGCACCTCGGAATGGATGAGCCAGACCCATAT
>NZ_RZOM01000482.1:0-4499 GCF_003999175.1 Mesorhizobium sp. M7A.F.Ca.ET.027.03.2.1
TGGCCAGCGTCTGCGCCGCCCCTCACCTGCCTGCCGGCATCCTCTCCCCGTATAGTGACGGGGAGAGGGGTGCTGTCATCGGCGATTTCGCCAATCTCCAGCGTTGCGGGAGAAATGCCGGCGTCGCCGCCCGCCCCTCTCTCCCCGTCACTATAGGATGTCCGGCAGGACAGTGAGGGGCAGCGCCAACGTCAACGATTGCTCCGTTCGGCCAGAAACTCATGACGCAATAGCGCTAATGCATCTCGCTCAAAAGTCGCGACGCGCTTTAGGCTGAAAATTCCTTGATCCAGCACTGATTTTGACGCATATCCGCTGCGAACTGAGCTAAAAGTTCTGCCAGCCGGACCAGCGCCCATCGTGGAAGTGCCCCGCCAGCTGATGCCATTCGAACGGGGCCTCTTAAATCATGACAGCAGAACAGATATCGCCGGACCAGCGCTATGCCGCGTTCCGCCACCGCTCCTTCCTGAGCTATTGGGCGGCGCGTTTCCTCACCACATTCGCCACCATGATCGTGTCCGTCGCGGTCGGCTGGCAGATGTACGATTTGACCCGCGACCCGCTCGATCTCGGCCTTGTCGGCATCGTCCAGTTCCTGCCGTCGCTGCTTCTGGTGCTGGTCACCGGCGTCGTCGCTGATCGCTTCGGCCGCCGCCTGATCATGGCGCTGGCGGTCGTGGTGGAGGCGATGTGCGCGCTGGCGCTGCTGTTCCTGACGCTGCGCGGCATCAGCGGGCCGCTGCCGATCTTCTGCGTGCTTGCCATGTTCGGCGTCGCCCGCGCCTTTTTCGGTCCGGCCTCCGCCTCGCTGTTCGCCAATCTGGTGCCGCCTCAGGATTTCGCCAACGCCATCGCCTGGAATTCATCGGCCTGGCAGACGGCGACCATCGTCGGCCCGGTCGCCGGCGGCCTGCTCTACGGCGTGTCGCCGGAAGCGGCCTACGGAACCGCCGCCGTCCTGATGCTCGTGTCCGGGCTGCTGATCTTCACCATTCCGAAGCCGTCGCAGCGGACCGAGTCGGAAAAGCCGACGATGCAGCACCTGCTCGGCGGGTTCAGCTACATCTGGAGCGAGAAGATCGTGCTCGGCGCCATCTCGCTCGATCTGTTCGCCGTGCTCCTGTCCGGCGCCTCGGCGCTGCTGCCGGTCTATGCACGCGACATCCTCCAGCTCGGCCCCTGGGGCCTCGGCCTGCTGCGCTCGGCGCCCAGCATCGGCGCCATTTGCGTCGCCATCTGGCTGGCCGGGCATCCGCTTCGCAACCACGCGGGCATGATCATGCTGGTCGCCGCCGCCTCGTTCGGCGCCTTCACCCTGCTGTTCGGCCTTTCCACCATCACCTGGCTGTCGATCGTGGCGCTGGTCTTCCTTGGCGCCACCGATATGTTCAGCGTCTACATCAGGGAAACGCTAATTCAGCTGTGGACGCCCGACGAGGTGCGCGGCCGCGTCAACGCCGTCAACCAGGTCTTTGTCGGCGCCTCCAACGAGGTCGGCGAATTCCGCGCCGGCACGATGGCCGCGCTGATCGGCACGGTGCCGGCCGTGGTGATCGGCGGCATCGGCGCCATCGCCGTAGCGGGCCTGTGGATGGTGCTGTTCCCGCAACTGCGCAAGGTGCGCCATCTCGACGGACGCAACTGATCTTCCTCCAGTTGACAGCCAACATGCCTCGCCCATGCCACAGGAGTTCCCATGATCACTTGCTACCTGAAATATGTCATTGACCCCTACAAGCTTGCCGAGTTCGAAGATTATGGCCGTCGCTGGATAGCTCTGGTCAATCGCCTCGGCGGAAACCATCACGGCTATTTCCTTCCGAGCGAGGGGGCGAGCAATATCGCTTTTGCCATGTTCAGCTTTCCGAGCCTTGCCGACTACGAGGACTATCGCAAGCGTATGGCTGCCGACCCGGAATGCCAGGAAGTGTTTGAAATGGAAAAACGCAATCGCAGCATTCTCAGCTACGAGCGCAGCTTCCTGCGGCCGGTGCTCGAACCTTAAAGCGCGTCGCGTCGAAACAGATTCACGCGCCGCGCTTTAGGTCTTGTTTTATGCATGTCGTCTTCCCAAAAACCGAGGTCACTTTTGGGCGACATGCATTAGCTATTGCTCGGCTTGCCGAAAATCATCCGCAGGAACTCGTCCAGCCAGCGCTTGAGATGCATGTCCCAGATCAGCCGGCCGCCGAGATGATCGCGGCCGGGCTGGGCACCGGGCAATTCGAAGCGATGCGCGCCGCGCACCACCCAGCGCTGCATCATCACCCTGGTCAGTTCGCCATGGAACTGGATGCCCCAGGCATTGTCGCCATAGCGAAAGGCCTGGTTGGGATAGGTCTCGGCCGTCGCCAGCAGCGTCGCGTCCCTGGGCAGCGAGAAACCCTCGCGGTGGAACTGATAGACCATCTCCGGCCAGTGCATCAGTTGCTTGCCGGCTTCGGTCGCTTTCAGGGGATACCAGCCAACCTCGACCAGCCCTTCGCCGTGTCCTTCGACCTTGCCGCCGAGATAGTTGACCAGCATCTGTGCGCCGAGACAGATGCCGAGACATGGCCGGTTCTCCCTCAGCGGTATTTCCAGCCAGTTGGTCTCGCGGCGAACGAACTCGTCCTCGTCATTGGCGCTCATCGGACCGCCGAACACCACCGTGCCGGCGTGGCCGTCCAGTGTTTCGGGCAAGGCGTCGCCAAGCGGCGGCCGGCGGATATCGAGGTCGAACCCTTCTTCCAGCAACATGTGGCCGACACGCCCTGGGCTCGAACTCTCCTGATGCAGCACGATCAGTATCTTTGGCTTCGAACTCGTTTGGCGCGGCATGGGAAGGCGAAAATCCTATTCGTCGCTCGATGTTCCGGTGGCGCCGGGCGCGTGCGCCGCTGCCTTGCGGCGCGCCTCGACGCGATCATGGCGTTCGACGCCGATCAGCTCGGCGACGCGCCAGACGGTGTTGTCCTCGAGCTCGTGCAACTCGCCGTCGGCATAGACGATTTCCCACATCAGGCCGATGAAGGCCTTGCGCGCATCGGCATCGAGATGGCGCTTCAGGACACTGGTGAAGGCATAGAGATCGATCGCCTCATTGTCGGCCCGCTCGCCGGCGGCGGCAAGCGCCTCAAGTTCCGTGCCGCTGATCGAATAGCTCTCCGCCAGCACCGCCTTGAACCGTTCCCACTCGACATCCTGGCGCACGCCATCGGCATTCATCACATGGTAGAGCAGCGCCGAGGCGGCGATGCGCGGATCGTCCGTGCTGGCACGAGTGCCGGCGCCGGCCGGCAAATCCCTGAGAAACGACAGAACGCGTTCAAACATAGATCCATACCCCAACGGCCTGACGGCCTGCCCAACTCAAAACAGCCGAAACCGGCGCGGCGATTTCTCCGCTTCCTCGTCCGGATCGACGCCGGGATCGTCCGGCAACCGCGCAAGCTCCTCGGCCGGATCGACGCCCTCGGCATCGCTCGGCACCGCGGCGAAGGCCGCTGCCGTGATCGGCCTGACATGATCTTCTTCGCGACTTTCAGCTTGCTTGCCCGCCGACGTCTCGCCACCGGCGTCATCGATCACCTCGATCGGCCCTTTTTCGCTCGTCGGCTTCGCCAATGCTTCGATGACCGGCGCCGCATCGGCTGGCATGTCATCATGGCTGTCGATCAACTGGCCGAGACGCTCCATCGGCGCACGCCACTCGAAGGCGTCGAGCCGGCCGGTGATCGGCGACACCGGCGCCCAGCGTTCCGATACCACGCCGTCTGCGACCCAGGCCGGATCGCGCGGCGCCCGCACCGCCCGGGACAGCAGCTGCCGCACCTTGCCCTGATCGCCGGTTTCGGCCTCCTCGATGTCTGCGAGCAGCAGATAGGCGCCCTCGCGGCGGTCCATCCGGATCGCCGCCTCGGCCTCGCGGCGGGCGGTCGAGAAATCCTGCGCGTCGAGCGCGGCGCGCGCCACCGTCATCGACGATTCGGCGTGGTTTTTCTTCATTTCCTGCAGCTTCTTCGCCCGGGTGAGGCGGTCGAGCACGGCGTCGCCCGGCCTTGCATGGGTATAGAGCTCGGCGACCTCCGGATGCGGCTCGGCCTTCCAGGCCGCCTCGAGGATCTTCGAGCCCTTGCGCACATCGTTCTGCTTGAACAATGCGGCCGCGGCGGCAACGGCCGCGGGCGCGAAGTCCGGCCTAAGCTTGTTGGCCTCGATCGCCGCCGTCCTGGCGGCGGCGGGATCGCTGTCGGCAAGCGCCTGCGCCTTGGCGGTCAAAAGCACGGCGCGGCGGCGATTGGCGGCATCGCGTTCGATCTGCCGTGTCGCCTTCTGCGCGTCGACCAGTTTCAGGGCGCCGTCCCAGTCGCCGCGCGCGGTCAGCTCTTCCAGCGTCGATTCCGCCGCCCAGGCCAGCTGCGGCGCCATCACCGCGGCGCGGCCGGCATAATGCCTGGCAGCGTTGCGGTCGCCGAGCCGTTCGGCTTCCAGATAAAGCCCGCGCAAACCCAGCA
>NZ_RZOM01000483.1:0-4491 GCF_003999175.1 Mesorhizobium sp. M7A.F.Ca.ET.027.03.2.1
GTTCGGCACCACGCCGGAACTGGTGCGCGCGCAGGGCACACTCGACAAGCTCGACCTCGTGGAGCCGATCCTGATGGACCAGTCCCTCCTCACCAATCTCGAACCGCCGCGTTTCGAGACCAGCCGGCCGTTCCTGATCGCCGGCCTCGGCGAACGCTACAGCTGCGAAACCAGCGCCGCCATCCCGATGCAGTGGCAGCGCTTCGGCCCCTATATCGGCAACATTCCGGGCGAGACCGGCGACGTCGCCTATGGCGTCTGCGTCAACGGCGACGATGCCGGCAATTTCGACTACATCGCCGGCGTCGAAGTGTCTGACTTCTCCGACCTGCCCAGGGACTTCTATCGGGTGCGGGTGCCGGCGCAGAAATATGCGGTCTTTGCCCACCGCGAACACATCTCGACCATCCGCCGGACGGTCAACACGATCTGGAACAAATGGCTGCCGGCCTCCGGGCACGAGATATCGGATGCGCCGGAATTCGAACGCTACGGCCCTGAATTCGACCCGCGCAGCGGCAAGGGCGGGCTGGAGATCTGGATACCGGTGAAGGCGTAGTCGGTCAGGCCATCGGCAGCGCCGGCCAGCGATCGGCGATCCGGCCGCCGGAAAACACCGCGATCGACCCGAACTGCTGCAGCACGGCTTCGCTCTGCGTCGGCCTTAGAAACGCGTAGTCGCCGGGCTTTGCGGTCGCGGCGGCGGGCAAGCCCATGAATTGCTGGTTGGAGGACAGGCCGAGCAGCCCGTTCGCCTTCATGCCTTCTGGGAAGACCGGCTCGGCCATCCACTTGCCGCCATAGAGGTAGCAACCCTTGCGCGGGAACCGGCCGAGCGCCTGCAGCAGGCGGGTGACGGCCGGCGGGCCGGGCAGCATCGGCTCGACCATTTTCAGGATCGGCGTGGCGATGAAGGCCGCCGGCTGGAAGCCGTCGAGGCCTGGCGTATCGAAGTCGCTGGGCAGCACAAAGGCCGAGCCCATCGACACCTCATTGGCCGCGCCGCCATGATGAAGCAGCGCGGTCTTGCTGCCGCCGATGTTCAGGATGCGGCGCTGGTCGGCGCCGAGACAGGCGACGAACGCCGCAGCCTGCGCCGACGCCTTTGCCAATGCCTTTGCCGGTCCGCCGAAAAGGCCGGGAATGAGCGGCGCATGCGCCTCGTAGGCCATGACGCCTTCGCAATGCAGCCGAGCCGGCAACGCGCTCAACGCCTTCGACAAGGCCTCAGGATTGGCGAACCCGCCGCGATGCAGCCCGACATCGATCTCGAAAGCGATGCGCAGGCCGATGCCGAGTTCGCCAGCGAGGGCGCCATATTCCGCCAGTCTCTCCTCGCTGTCGATCAGCCAGCAGACGCGCGACCAGTCGGTATCGGCTTTCACCAGCGCCGCCCTCGCCGCACCGATCGGCATCGGCTTGCCGTAGAGCAGATCGGCATCCGGGAACGCCTTCAGCACCGCCTCGCTGATCGGCGGGTGGAAGGTCATGAAGCGCTCACTGCCAAGCGTCTTGCCGATATACGCAAGCAGCGGCAGGCACGCGAGCGATTTGTCGACCAGCCGTACCGCCAGCCCGGGATCGACTCTGCCCTTCACCAGGGCAATATTGCCGTCCAGCCGGTCGCGATCGAGCAGCAGGCAGGGTTGGAAGATGCCGGCTTCCTTCAGCGCATCCGAGAGGGTGGAAAAATAGGTGCTCGTCATTCGATGCCGAACAAGCCGGCCATATAGGGCGAGACGAAGCGGTTTTGCGGATCGACGTCGCGGCGCACCGCCATGGCGTCGTCCCAGCGCGGATAGAGCTTTTTCAGATCCGCCGCTTTCAGGCTGTGCATCTTGCCCCAATGCGGCCTGCCGCCATATCTGCGGAAGATCGGCTCTGCCGCCCGCATGAACGGCAACGGATCGTTCGCTGCATCATGGTGGATGGCGATGGAGCAGGTCAGCCTGTTGTAGAATGGCGAAAGCCAGAACTGGTCCGGCGCGACCGAGCGCACCTCCATCGGGAAATAGACCTCGGGAAAACGCTTCTCAGTCAGCTCGATGATCTCGGCCAGCGCCTTCGGCCCCTCCTCGAACGGCAAATGATATTCCATCTCGTTGAACTTGGTCTGCCGGTCGCTGGCATAGACGTTGAGCCAGTCCTGCACGTAGTCCTCGGCGGGAAATCTGGCGGCCGCCGAACGGATCAGGCGGCCACGCAGCGATGGCAGCCAGGCAAGTGAGGTGCGCAGCCGACGCAGCGTCCTCAAACCCGCCTCGTCCTCTTCCGGCGGCCGTGCGGTGGGTGCGGCGTCGCTGAAATCGCTGGCGATGAACTGCGCATAGCCGGAGAACGGAATGTAGTAGAATTCGGCCGAGCGATGCGCGGCCATCATCGCCTCGAAATCGCGCAGCATCTCAGTGATCGGCAGCACATATTTGCGGCGGCGCAACCGGTAGGTCGCGATGTTGTTCAGCGTCACTTCGGTGAGCACGCCAAAAGCGCCGAGCGCGACGCCCATGGCGTGGATCATGTCCTGATCCCCTGCCCGCTTGAAGTCGCGGACCTTGCCAAGCCCGTCGACGATCTGCACCGTCTCCAACTGCGTGTGATAGGCGCCGAGCGTCGGTCCCGAGCCATGCGTGGCGGTACCCAGCGCGCCGCCGATCGCCTGGCGGTCGATGTCGCCCATATTGGGCAGGCCCTGGCCAATGCCTTGCAGGATGCGCATCAGCGGGCCGAGCCGGGTCCCTGCCCGCACCCGCGCCCGATGTGTTTCGGCGTCGTGCGAGACCAGCCCTTCCAGCCTCTCCAGGGACAGGATCGTGCCTTGCGATTTCACCAGCGGCGTGAAGGAATGACCGGCACCGGCGACGCGCACCGGGCCAGGCGCGGTCCGGACGAGATCACCGAGTTCACCGGCGTCGCCGGGGCTGGCTATCAGCTTGGGCTCGGCGCTTACAAAGCCCGACCAGTTGCTCCAAATGTTCGACATGCCACCTCCCCGCTCAGGAAACCGCACGACGGTGACGCGACACAAGGACGAAGAGACCGAGCAGCGCCACGCTGGCCACCGCGCTGGCGGCGGCGAATTCCGGAACTGGCCGGAAATCCTTGCCATCGATGAGCAGCGACGCTGCGATCGGCCCGATCGCCAGGCCGAAAAGCTGGGCTGCCGGCACCAGCAGCACGGCGGTCCGCGTCTCGTCGGCGGTGATCGCCAGACGTATCTGGTAGGGCACGATGAACAGCAGGATAAAGCCCATGGCCAAGGCAGCGACCCAGAACGTTGTCAGGCCAGGGCTACTGGCAAGAACCAGCGAGCTGACAAGCGCGACGACGCCGATCGCCGCGATGGCAAGGCGATAATCGATGCGCGCCTCGAACACGGTGGCCGTCATAGCACCCAGGACCTGCACGGCGAGGCTGGCCGAGACGATCAGGCCGACGGTGCGGCCATCGATGCCATACTGTGCGCCAAGCGGTTCCAGAAAGGCCCAGACCGCGCCGAAGAACATGAAATAGCAGAAGACGGACAGCAGCGCGGTCGTCGAGGGTAGCGTCAGCACATTGACCAGGTTCTCCTCCTTGGGCAGGTCGGCATAGTCACCGGGAACAGTGAAGGCGACCGCCAGCGACACGACGCAGACGACGGCAAGAACGATGAAGCCGCCCGCCGACCCTGCGGCCGGGATGACATAGAGCGCCAGCAACAGGGCGAGCGCGCATTGCGCCAGCGTCTGCATGGTGACGAAATAGCCGCCGATGCGCTCGGCGCGCCGCGAGCGGGCGATCAGTTCGGTGGCGATGGCGACCAGACCGCCCTCGGCGAGCCCGGCCAGGGCGCGGGCCGCAATCAGCGTGCCGGCGCTCGCGGCATAGGCCGTCCACACATTGGCCAGCGCCAGCAGCAGCAGAAGGACGGCACTTTTCCAGCGCATGTGGTGCGCCGAAAGCAGCATCGCCACGACAGCCGAACCGATGGCAATAGCGATCATCTCGGCTGTGGCGACCAGCGCCAGTTCGTCGCCGCTGACATGGCCTTCGGTGTAGAGAGCTCCAAGCAGCACCGGCTGTAGGCCGAGGATGAGCAGGCCGACCGAACCGATCCACAGGGCCGAGGCGAGCTGCCAGCCGGTCGGATTGCCGACCAGCCAGTCGCCACTGCCTGCGTGGCCGGTATCTGTCGAAGCCAAAGGCGCCTCCCAACGTCCTTGCCGTGCGGCAAAAAAGCTGACAACTTGTCAGTATTTCAGAAACTGATACTTGATCATATTTCTTGTCAACCGGAATTTGGGAAGCCGTGCGAAAGATCGGTGCATGACGGAATTGAAGAGAATGGCGACCGAGCCGAGGCGCAGGCCCAAGCAGGAACGCAGCCGCGAGCGCATCGACACGATCCTGTCGACGACCATGCGGCTGATCGGGGAAAAGGGTATTGACGCCGTCACCATGAAGGAGGTCGGCATGCTGGCGGGCGGGCCGATCGCCACCGTCTACCACTAT
>NZ_RZOM01000484.1:0-4480 GCF_003999175.1 Mesorhizobium sp. M7A.F.Ca.ET.027.03.2.1
CCGTTCCCACAGCGCCAACATGGCCAGATATTGCGGATAGGTCAGGCCGAGCGGATCGAGCAGCGGGCGGTAGAGCTTCGTCATCAGCCCGCTTGCCGAATAGAGCGCGAAGCACAGCTGCTGGTCGAGCCGCGGAACGTGAAACGTCCCGGTGGCCTCCGCCGGGACGTCGCTGGTGCTCTTTGTCGTCTTTTCCGTCATGCCGCCTTTACCGAAAGCGCTACGTCGACATTGCCCCTGATGGCGTTGGAATAGGGGCAGATCTTGTGCGCCTCCGATACAAGCGCTTCCGCCGCCGCCTGATCAAGGCCTTTCGTTTCCGCCGCGAGCGCGACGCCGAGCTTAAAGCCTTCGCCATTGGGAAGCAGGCTGACGGTGGAGGTTACCCCGGCATCCGTCAGCGACAGCTTCTGTTTGCGCGCGACGAAGCGGATGGCGCTTTCGAAGCAGGCGGCATAGCCGATTGCGAACAGTTGCTCAGGATTGGTGGCGCCCCCCGGCCCGCCGAGCTCCTTGGGCATTGCCAGATCGACCTTGAGCAGACCGTCGCTGGTCTCGCCGTGGCCGGCGCGGCCGCCGGTGACGTGAGCCTGTGTCGTGTAGAGTGCCATATCAAATCTCCAATTACTTTGTGCACGATTACTTAGTACACAAGATAATAGGCCGTCAACAGCGGATCCCGTTTCTGGCGCTGAAAGCGTTCACAGTCCGGTGAAACGAAAAAGGCGGCCGAAGCCGCCTTTTTGAATGGGATGTCCGAAAACCTTATTCGGCGGGGGTCGCTTCCGCGGCGGCCTTGGCTGCTGCTTCGGCTTCGGCGGCGGCCTTCTTCTCGGCGGCGTCCTGGGCGGCCTTCTCGACGGCCAAGGCCTCGGCTGCTGCCACCTTCTCGGCCTCGATGCGGGCCTTCTCGGCGTTCAGCGCATCGCGCTCCTCATCATTCAGCTTGCGGGCGCGCACGCCGGTGTTTTCCGAAATACGGGCCGATTTGCCGCGACGATCGCGCAGGTAATAGAGCTTGGCGCGACGCACCTTGCCGCGGCGAACGATCTCGACGCCTTCAACCATCGGCGAGTAGACCGGGAACACGCGCTCGACGCCTTCGCCGTAGGAAATCTTGCGAACCGTGAAGTTCTCCTGGAAGCCGGCGCCTGCGCGGGCGATGACGACGCCCTCATAGGCCTGGACGCGGGTGCGGGTGCCTTCGGTCACGCGGACCTGGACGCGCACGGTGTCGCCGGGCTGGAATTCGGGAAGCTTGCGCTTGGCTTCGATCTTGGCGGCCTGTTCGGCCTCGAGCTGACGGAGGATATCCATCTCAAAAGTCCACTTCTTGTTCTTCCGACAGTCAGAGCGTCCGACACTCGCCTTGCAGTTTCATTGACCGCTTGGCTATGCTTTTTGTCTCCAAGACATTTGTCTTTGAAACATCAGGCAGGGGCGACTACACCGTCATTGTTGACGGGTCCGGCAGATTCTTTCTGGCCGGTACGGGCGGGCACATACAGCTATTTCGCCGCTTTGTCACGCCTTGGCAGCGCATTTTCTGCTCGCATGGCACCATCGTAATCCTGCCGTGCCGGGTTGCGCCGGTCGTTCAGGCTTTCTAAGCCTGAAATAACACAGTTTTGAGCGGCCGCAATTCATGTCTGTCTTCGATGCCATCCTGCTGTTTCTGGCGGGCTTTCTGTCAGGCGCCGCCAATGCGGTCGCCGGTGGCGGCACCTTCATCACCTTCGGCGCCATGACGTTGGTCGGCCTGCCGCCGATCGTCGCCAACGCCACCTCCTCGGTGACGCAATTTCCAGGCTACATCACCTCGACCCTCGCCTACTCGGCCGACATCAGGCACTTCTGGCGCGGCGCGCTGCTGCTGTGCCTGATTTCGGCCGTGGGTGCACTGGCCGGCGCGCTGATCCTTTTGGCGCTCGACAATCCGTCGTTTCGCGCTCTGGTGCCGTGGCTGCTCCTGGCCGCGACAGCCCTGTTCGCAGCCGGCCCCTGGCTGAAACCAGTGCCGAAGCCCGGTCATGAAGCGGCGGTGGGCTCGCTCGCCGGCTCCCTGGCGCAGTTTCTCACCGCCATCTATGGCGGCTTCTTCGGCGCCGGCATGGGCGTGATGATGCTGGCGACGCTCGGCCTGACGCAAGCCGGCGACTATCACCGGCTGAACGCGTTGAAGAACATGCTGGCCATGGTCATCGCCGCTGTTGCGATCGTCGTCTTCGTCTCGGGCGGCGTCGTCGCCTGGCCGCAGGCGATCATCATGATCCCGGGCGGAGCGCTCGGCGGCTATGCCGGCGTCTGGATCGCCAAGCGCGTGCCGCAAAACGCAGTGCGCGGCTTCGTCGTCGCTGTCGGTCTGTTTCTGGCTTTCTATTACTTTTGGAAAGGGTGAGCGGCGGCGCCCAACAAATCCGGACGCCGCTCTTTCGTCAACGCCTCTGACTCCGCCCGCCGCCATGCGGCGATCTTCTTGTGATTGCCCGAGATCAGCACCTCGGGTATCTCGCGGCCTTCAAACTCCTGCGGCCGCGTATAGTGCGGATGTTCGAGCAGGCCGTTTTCGAAACTCTCCTCCTCGCCCGACACCGCGTTGCCCATCACGCCGGGCAACAGCCGCACCACCGCGTCGAGCAGCACAAGGGCGGCCGGCTCACCACCCGAGAGGATGAAATCACCGATGGAGACCTCCTCCAATCCCCGCGCGTCGATCACCCGCTGGTCGACGCCTTCGAAGCGGCCGCACAGGATGACGGCACCCGGCCCAGCCGCCAGCTCGCGCACACGCGCCTGGGTCAGCGGCTTGCCGCGCGGGCTCATCAGCAGCCGAGGCCGCGCATCGCCTTCCGGCGAAGCATGGTCGATGGCTTTCGCCAGCACGTCGGCGCGCATCACCATGCCGGCGCCGCCGCCGGCGGGCGTGTCGTCGACGGTGCGATGGCGGTCGGGGGCGAAGTCGCGGATCTGGATCGCCTCCAGCGACCACGTCCCGGCCTCCAGCGCCCGGCCGGCCAACGACAGGCCGAGCGCGCCGGGAAACATCTCGGGGTAAAGCGTCAGCACCGAAGCGGAAAAACTCACCGGTTGCCCCCGGCATCGCTCGGTCCGCGCGGCCGGCCCTTCGGATCGAAGTCTTCCTCGCGCGGGCCATCGCCATCCTCGTCGTCGACCAGCCCGGCAGCCGCCGGATCGACACGGACAAAACCCTCGGCGATCGACACTTGCGGCACGGCGGCCTGTGTGAACGGGATCAGCACGCCCTTGCGCCCGCCCAGCGTCACGTCGAGAATATCGCCGCCGCCGAAATTGTGCACCGCGACCACCTTGCCAAGCACGGCAGCCGTGTCGTCGCGGACTTCGAGGCCGACGAGGTCGGCATGGTAGAATTCGTCTTCCTCGCCGTCGTCCGGCAGCATCGAACGGTCGACGAACAGCTCCGTGCCTGCCAGCGCCTCGGCCGCATTGCGGTCGGCAATGCCCTTGAAGCGGACCACGACGACGGTGTTGGCAGGCCTGATGTCGACGATCTGGAAGGCGCGCCCGTCCCTGGCGTAGAGCGGCCCGTAATCGGCCAGCGCCAGCGGCTCACCTGTGAAGGTCTTCACCCGCAACTCGCCCTTGATGCCATGGGCGGCGCCGATCACGGCCATCTGGACAGGGTTTTGGGGCTTGCTCATGGCGCTTTTACCTTCGTCATCCACGGGCGGAGCAGGCGCGAAGCGACTGCGCAGACCCGAGGATCCATTCCGTTACGGCGACCAAAAAGCACGGCAGTTCAGAAAGGGTCACGAGTCTCGTTCCTGCCAACTCTCTATTTGCAAACACTTCGCGCGGTCTCCACCGCAAAGCTATCAGACTTGTAACGCAGCAACGCTCGCAGGTCACGGCATGGATCCCGGGGTCTCCGCGACGTCGCTTCGCTCCTGCTCCGCCCCAGGATGACGAAGGGGGCGGGCATTTCAGCCAATCACCAAGGTAGTCACCTGCCACCAATCGATGGTCTCCTAACCTCAGCCGGCTGTCATTTCAATGACGGCTCTTCACCGCTTCCTAACCCGAATACCCGAAAATGCCGCCATGCAGGAATTCCTGATCCCGGCCAAACCCGATCTCCAGGCGGCGCGCGAAAGCTGGCTGAAGATGCTCGCGCGAGAACGTCGGCTGTCGCCCAAGACCGTGGAAGCCTATGAGCGCGACACGCGCCAGTTCCTGCATTTCCTCACCGGCCATTGCGGCGGCTCGCCCGGCATTTCGGACATCGCCGATCTGCGCCCGGCCGACCTGCGCGGCTTTCTCGCGGCGCGGCGCAATGCCGGTGCCGGTGCCCGCACGCTGGGCCGGGGTCTCGCCGGCATCCGCTCGCTGCTGCGTTTCCTCGAGCGGCGCGGCCTCGCCAATGCGGCCGGGGCGGCAGCACTGCGCTCGCCGCGCCAACCCAAATCGCTGCCCAAGCCGCTGACAGCGAGCGATGCCAAGC
>NZ_RZOM01000485.1:0-4472 GCF_003999175.1 Mesorhizobium sp. M7A.F.Ca.ET.027.03.2.1
GGGCAGGCAGGAGATTGCGTTGCCGGCCCGTGCGGCGGCCTCGGCGGGGCTGCTTGCCGCTGTGGCCCCGAGCGCCACCAAGCGTTCGACGGCCGCGGGATCGCGGTCGAAGACGGTGACGGCAAAGCCGTTGCGGACCAGGCTGGCGGCAAGGTTGCCGCCGAGATGGCCAAGGCCGATAAAGGCGTAGCTTTCGTTCACGGCATCAGCGGCGTCTGCATCATCTGCAGATGCAGGTCCTTGCCCGTGTAAGGGTGTGCTTCGCAGACCGCCTCGTTGAGCTCGACGCCGAGGCCGGGCTCCTTCGACGGGATGACATTGCCGTCCTGCCACTCGATCTTTTTCTTCAGCAGCGTGGCGTGGAAAACGTCCCACTGCTTCAGCGATTCGAGGATGAGGAAGTTGGGCAGCGTCACCGCCAGTTGGATGTTGGCCGCACCCACGATCGGTCCGCAATAGCAATGCGGTGCGATCTGGATGTGGTAGGCCTCGGCCATCGCCGCGATCTTCTTGGTCTCGAGGATGCCGCCGGAGCGGCCGAGGTCCGGCTGCAGGATGGTCGCGGCGCGGTTCTCGATGACGCGGGCGAACTCGAACTTGGTCGTCAGCCGCTCGCCGGTGGCGATCGGGATCGAGGTCGCGCGGGCCACTTGGGCCATGACCTCAGGCATATCAGGTGGCACCGGCTCCTCGAACCACAAGGGATCGTAGGGTTCGATGGCGCGCGCCATGCGCAGCGCGCCGGACGCTGTGAACTGGCCGTGCGTGCCGAACAGGATGTCGGCGCGGGTGCCGACCGCCTCGCGGATCGCCTTGATCATGCGGGTGGACAGGTCGATATCGACGAGGCGCGGCTGATGGCCGTCGAAGGCGGTGTAGGGGCCGGCGGGGTCGAGCTTGACGGCATTGAAACCCTGCTCGACATATTCGAGCGCACAGGCAGCGGCGAGATCTGGATCGTTGTAGACGTTCTTGTCGTGCGCATCCTCGGAATGGACGCTGCCGCTGTGCGGATAGAGATAGGTGTAGGAACGCAGCGTTTCGTGCACCTGGCCGCCGAGCAGTTTATAGACCGGCTTGTCGGCTTCCTTGCCGATAATGTCCCAGCAGGCCATTTCCAGCGCCGAGAAGCAGCCCATGCCGGACACATCGGGGCGCTGGGTGAAGCCGGAGGAATAGGCGCGGCGGAAGAAATTCTCGATGTCGTGCGGGTCGCGGCCGATGAGATAGCGCTCGGCCATGTCCTCGACCATCCGGGCGGTAACATGGGCCGAGAAGGTGGCGTTGTAGGCCTCGCCATAGCCGACGACGCCGCCGTCGGTGGTCAGCTTGACGAAAATGAAATACTTGCCGCCGATGCCGGGCGGCGGATTGCCGACAACCCAGGTCTTGACGTCGGTGATCTTCATTCTTGGTCCTCCAGAACCAGTTCGGCGCCCTTCCAACCGGTCATGATCGAGGCGGCGTTGGTGTTGCCGGTGATGTTGTCGGGAAAGATCGAGGCATCGATGACGCGCAAACCTTCCAGACCATGCACCTTGAGGCGCGGATCGACGACGGCGCGCGCGGGATCCGGCCCCATGCGGCAGGTCGAGACCGGGTGATAGACGGTGCCCGAGCGCTTCCGGAAATCCTGGACCAGATCGGCGTCCGAGGTGATCGACGGGCCGGGCAGAACCTCTTCCTCGATGATCTCGGCCATGGCAGGCATCGAGGCGATCTTGCGCACGAACTTCACCGCCGCCAGCATCTCCTCGACATCGGCATTGGTGGAGTAGGCATTGGCCGTTATCCTGGGGTAGTCGCGCGGATTGGCCGAGCGGATCATGATCTCGCCACGGCTCGACGGCCGGCAGTTGGACAGGCCGATGGAAAAGCCCGGCCATGGGTCCGGCGTCAGGATCGGGCGCTCGCCGCTCTTGGGAATGACGGTCGAGAAGGCCTGGAAATAGAGCTGCATGTTGGGCCGCGTCGCCGCAGGGTCGGTGCGGAAGAAGCCGCCGGCATTGTTCATCGACAGCGACAGCGGGCCGGAGCGGGTCAGGATGTATTGCATGCCGACCAGCAGCTTGCCCCACCAGGGACGCAGCGTCTGGTTGAGCGTCGGCAGCTTGCCCCTGAAGGTGTAGTTGATGCCGACATGGTCCTGCAGATGCGCGCCGACATTTTCGTTGGCGTGGACGATCGGGATGTCCAGACCTTTGAGCAGGGCGGATGGGCCGACGCCGGACAGCTGCAGCAATTGCGGCGAGTTGACCGAACCGCCCGACAGGATGATTTCGCGGCCGGCACGCGCCGTCTTCATCTCGCCGTTCTGCAGATATTCGACGCCGACGGCACGCTTGCCCTCGAACGGGATTTTTGTCGCCAGCGCCTTCATCTCGACGCGGACATTCCCGCGCTTCATCGCCGGGCGCAGGAAAGCGCGCGCCGCCGACATGCGGCGGCCATTGCGGGTCGAGATCTGGTAGATGCCGACGCCCTCCTGGGCGGCGCCGTTGAAATCCGGATTGAGCGGCAGGCCGGCCTGCTGGCCGGCGGCGAGATAGCGTTTGGTCAGCGGGTGGACTGCGTCCGAACAGTCGGTGACATGCAGCGGGCCGCCCGTGCCGCGCCATGTGTCGGCACCGGCCTGGTTGTCCTCGAGCGCCTTGAAGGTGGGCAGCAGATCGTCATAGCCCCAGCCGGGATTGCCGGCGGCTGCCCAGGCATCGAAATCCTCGCGCGCGCCCCTGATCCAGACCATGGCGTTGATCGAGCTCGAACCGCCGAGCAGTTTGCCGCGCGGCCAGTGATCGGCATTGCCGGCGAGGCCCGGGTCCGGCTCGGCCTTGTAGTTCCAGTTGACGTCGGGATCGAAGAAGGTCTTGCCGTAGCCGAGCGGCATCTGGACGTAGAAGCGGCGGTCGGTGCCGCCGGCTTCCAGCACCAGCACCGAGAAGCGTCCCGAGGCCGAGAGTTTTTCGGCCAGGACCGAGCCGGCCGAGCCGGAGCCGACGATGATGAAATCATAGGTCTGCATGATGATGCGGGCGGCTCCGGAGAATTGGCTGCAGCCTAGACGCGACGGCGCTCCCAAGTCGCCGCGCCATCCGGCATCAGTTGTGAAAAAAGCGACCGCCGAACTGGCCGGGTTTACGGGGATTCCCGACAATCGCGCTTGATATGCACCGGGGCGACAGCTTATGCGATGGCATTATCTTGGCGCATGATTTTCTCCGAAAAGTCTGCAACTTTTCGGGATCATGCTCTGGCCACTCTGCGGAAGGCAGGAAATCATATGCGGACCCTTCCTGACGCGTTCATTCCCGAACTGCCGGGCCACTACAGCGGCAAGGTCCGCGAGAACTATGACCTTGCGGATGGCCGGCGCATCTTCATCGCCACCGACCGGCTCAGTGCCTTCGACACCATCCTGACGTCGATCCCCTACAAGGGCGAGATCCTTACTCAGACGGCGCGCTACTGGTTCGAGGAAACCGCCGACATCTGCCCGAACCATGTTCTCGAATACCCCGACCCGAACGTCGTCGTCGGCACCAGGCTCGACATCCTGCCGGTCGAGATCGTCGTGCGTGGCTATCTGGCCGGAACCACCAGCACCTCGATCCTGACGCGCTACAAGCGCGGTGACCGCGACATGTATGGCATCCGCCTGCCGGATGGCCTGCGCGACAATGAAAGACTGGCGGAGCCGATCATCACGCCGACCAGCAAGGCCGCGCATGGCGGCCATGACGAACCGCTGTCCAAAGCCGAGATTCTCGAGCAGGGTCTTCTCACGCAGGCGCAGTGGGATACCGTATCGGACTACGCCTTACGGCTGTTCGCCCGCGGCCAGCAGCGCGCCACTGAGCGCGGCCTGATCCTGGCCGACACGAAATACGAATTCGGCACCGACAAGGACGGGACCATCATTCTTGCCGACGAAATCCACACGCCCGACAGCAGCCGGTACTGGATCGCATCGAGTTACGAACAGGCGCTCGCCAGCGGCAGCCGGCCGGAGAGTTTTGACAAGGATTTCATCCGCTCATGGGTCTCGGCGCGCTGCGATCCGTACAGTGACCCGATTCCAGAGATACCCGACGAGATCGTCGAACAGGCTTCTCGGGTTTACGCGCAGGCCTATGAGGCGATCACGGGCAAGGAATTCGTGCCCGATGTTTCCGGGGATACGGTGCTGGACCGCATCAGAGCTAACCTTGCAGGTTATTTTTGAGAGGTGCCCCTCTCAGCTAACGCCTGGTCTTAAGCCGCGCAGTCGACCCCACTCCGTCGAGCTTCGCTCGCAACCTCTCCCGGGGTAGAGGAAGGGCGCGAGCTTGGCCGGGCTGGTGCCTTCCTCTCCCTCCGGAGGGGGGAGAGGCGAGCGAAGCTCGACGGAGTGGGGAAGCCCCCTCCAAAACCCGAAGCCGCTGGAAATCAGGCACAACCGCGCGAATGCCAGGGTTAGCCTATGGCCATGGAGG
>NZ_RZOM01000486.1:0-4463 GCF_003999175.1 Mesorhizobium sp. M7A.F.Ca.ET.027.03.2.1
CGATTGGCGTAGACGACGCGGCCCTTGGTGTCGGTGACGAGAAGCCCCTGCGACATCGAATCGACGAAGGATTTCGACAGTTCGTCGCCTGTCGAGCGTGGCGTGACCTGCACGAAGCCGATCGCCGTCGCGAACAGGAAGCCGACGCCGATCATCGCCAGCACGCCGAGCATGCCGAGCAGGAAAGGATCGCCGAGGCGCTCGCGGAAAAGCCCGAAGACGATCGCCGCCCCCATCAGAACGACAATGAAAATGATAAGCCGGGTGACCGCGCCGGGTCGCGTATTCTGGTCGACGATCGGTACCGGATAGAAATCGCCGCGCGCTTCCTTGGCCATGTGCCCCCTGCTCGTGAATTCCGGTGTTCCGACACCCGCCCCTAGCGGGTTGAATCACATTCTCCTAGTCCGGAAAAGGCCTGGGCGGCAAATGTCGGATAAAAATGATGTCTTCCGGGCTTCGGAGTTTTTCTAGCTGTTCACCGGCGTGAAACGCAACTTGCGGTGGCCCGGTGCAACGGTCTAGTGTCTCGTCACTTCCAAGGGCGATCAGGGGAACCCAATGCAATGGCTCGATAGCGTGGCAGGTCCCGGTTATGCCGCAGCATTGTTGTGGACGTTTGCAGCGCTTGTCCTGCTGGTCATCGTTCTCGTCATCATCAAGCTGGTACGCAACCTGACATTCGGAACCTTCGTCGCCGGTGGCCGGAACCGCAAGACGCGACTGGCCGTCATGGATGCCACCGCCGTCGACAGCCATCGCAGGTTGGTGCTGATACGCCGCGACGACATCGAGCACCTGCTTCTGATCGGCGGGCCGACCGACGTCGTCGTCGAGCGCGATATCCGACTTTCGGCGCTACGCCGGCCGGCATTGACTGGAGACGGTGGCTTGCAGCCGGTCCCGGCCACCGCGGCCCCGGCAGCAACAAGGCCACGTCCGCCGCAACCCGCTCCGCCGCCGGCCAGACAGGCACCCGCTCCACAGCCGGTGAACACGACGCCCGCCCGCCCGCGTCCAACAGCGCCGCCGGCACCTGCACCGAAGCCGGCAACGCAAAGCTATCAGCCGACCAATGTCACGCCGTTGCCGGCCTACGGCTCCGCCAATGCCAACACCGCCCGGCACGCCCCGCCACCACCGCAGCCGGTGCAAGACAGCATCGACGACACGCTGATGAGGGAGCTCGAAGTGTCGCTAGACCAGCCCCGTTCGGGCGGCCCCGTGGGCAAGCCGGCGGCGCCGCAGTCGCTCGACGACGAGATGACCAAGCTTCTCGGCGAACTCTCCAGTCAGAAGAGATGAGCGACCGCCGGGTCGCTATCCCGCGAAACATCGCCGCCGGTCCGCTACCGAACCACCTCGTCCAAGCGCAAAATATCAAGGGTTTGCGGCCTTCGCGCGCCTCAGAGCGGTGGATGCCGCACCAATAGAAATGGCCGGAAAACCGGCCATTTTCAGGATCGAGTTCGTTCGGTATAGCCGGCCGTGCGCCGCCGGCCTTGACCTTCAGTCGTCGCGATAGACTTTTTCGCGGCGCTCATGCCGCTCCTGCGCTTCGATCGACAATGTCGCGATCGGACGCGCATCGAGCCGCTTCAGCGCGATCGGCTCGCCGGTCTCTTCGCAATAGCCGTAAGTGCCTTCGTCGATGCGCTGCAGGGCGGAGTCGATCTTTGCAATGAGCTTGCGCTGACGGTCACGGGCCCTGAGTTCGATGGCACGGTCGGTTTCCGAAGAGGCGCGATCGGCCAGATCGGGGTGGTTGGCGTTTTCTTGCTGCAGGATTTCTAGTGTTTCGCGCGCTTCGCGCAATATGTCATTCTTCCAGGTGACGAGCTTTGAGCGGAAGTAGGATTTCTGCCGCTCGTTCATGAACGGCTCGTCTTCGGAGGGTACGTAATCGGCGGTAACGATGTCGTTCATTCGACTCACCCAAACTGCCCCAAATTTGGCGCCTATATATTCGTCGTCCGACGCCTGCACAAGCGCAATCGGCCGCTGTTTCACGCAATTGTTAAAGTACCCCGCCACGGGTCTTTGCAGCCGCGTACGGTCGCTTTGGTACAAACTCCGCCGAGACACTTTGGATCCGGTGGCACATGCTTTCCGAGATCGGCCGTGATCCCGGGGCGAACGCAAGCGCCTTTGCAGCAAGCAGCATTGGGTGATTCGCTGTGTTTGAAGAGCACGGGCATTGTGCGCAACGCCGTTCTCGTGGCTAATCCCGGGAGGCTTCGGCATTCGGAGGTTGGGTGAGCAGGCTTTATCTGTTGCGACATGCAAAGGCTGGCTGGGCACTGCCCGGTATGCGGGATTTCGATCGCCCGCTCGACGCGTCCGGCCGTTCCGATGCCGAAATGATGGGCGCCGCCATGCGCTCCCGCCTCTATGTTCCGGACCGCACGCTCTGCTCCAATGCCAAACGCGCCAAGGAGACGCTGGAAAGCCTGGCCGGCCAGACCGACACCGGCCGGGTCCTGTTCTTCGACGCGCTCTACAGCGCGGACGCGGCCGGTTACCTCCACCTTATCCGCGACAATGGCGGATCGGGCTCATTGCTGGTCATTGGCCACAACCCGATGATGGAAGACCTCACCATGGCAGTTTCGGGCGACGGCGACGAAACCGCGCGGGCCACGCTGAACCACGGGTTTCCGACCGCGGGCCTGGCGGTCGTCCGCTTCAACGGCGATCTTGCCAGCGCCGCCCAAGGCGCCGGCTATCTCGAAGCGTTCCTGACGCCGGCCGATCTCTGAAGCCATTTCAAAGCCTGGTTGTAGAGCCTATATCGGACGGACCGAAGTCCGAGAGAGCATATTTTGGCATCATCGCTGACCACCTTCACCGACGAGGCGAGGATTGCCCTCGACACGCTGTCAGGCCGCGCCACCGGGCTTTTTTCCCCATCGCTGCGCCTCGGCGTGACCGGATTGTCCCGCGCCGGCAAAACGGTGTTCATATCGGCCCTAGTCCACAATTTGATCCATGGCGGCCGCCTGCCGCTGTTCGAGGCGCAGAAATCTGGGCGCATCGCCCGCGCCTTCCTCGAGCAGCAGCCCGACGACGCGGTGCCGCGTTTCCAGTACGAGGACCACATCGCCGCCCTGGTCAACGATCGTGCCTGGCCCGATTCGACGCGCGCCATTTCGGAACTGCGGCTGACCATCGAATATGAATCGGCTTCCGGCTGGAGCCGCATGTTTTCTTCAGGCAGACTGTCGGTCGATATCGTCGATTATCCCGGCGAATGGCTGCTCGATCTGCCCCTGCTCGGCAAATCCTTCGCCGATTTTTCGCACGAAGCCTTTGAAATGGCCGTTCTGCCGGTGCGCGAGGACCTGTCGCAGGCTTGGCGGGCGCTGTCGGCTGGGATCGATCCGGACGCCGATGCCGACGAGATGACGGCGCGCCGCCTGGCCGAAAGCTTCGCCGCCTATCTGAAGGCCTGCAAGCTCGACGAGCGGGCGCTTTCGACTTTGCCGCCCGGCCGTTTCCTGATGCCGGGCGATCTCGAAGGCTCGCCGGCACTGACTTTCGCGCCCCTGGCCGGGATCGGCGACAGGCGTCCGCGCGCAGGGTCGCTGCACGCCATGATGGACCGGCGCTACGAGGCCTACAAGACCCATGTCGTCAACCCCTTCTTCCGCGAACACATCACCCGCCTCGATCGCCAGATCGTGCTGATCGACGCCATGCAGGCGCTGAACGCCGGCCCCGGCGCCATGGCCGACCTGGAACGCGCGGTAACCGAGATCCTTAGCTGTTTCCGACCCGGCCGGGGCAGTTTCCTCACCGACCTGTTCTCGCGGCGGATCGACCGCATCCTGGTTGCCGCGACCAAAGCCGACCATCTGCATCACGAAAGCCATGACCGCCTGCAGTCGATCGTGCGGCGGCTTGCCGACCGCGCCGTGGCACGGGCGAATTTCACCGGCGCCGACGTCGATGTGGTCGCCATGGCGGCGGTGCGCGCGACGCGCGAAGGCACCGTCAAGCAAGGCCGAGAGACGTTGCCAGTCATTATCGGCACGCCGATCGCCGGCGAGAAGATCAACGCCGAAACCTTCGATGGAAAAACTGAAACAGCCATATTTCCTGGTGATTTACCGGAGAAAATTGATGCGGTTTTTGATCTTTCGGGAGCCGATCACAAGCAGGATGCCGCGGACCCTGCAATCCGCTTCGTCCGTTTCCGTCCCCCAAAGCTAGAACGCACGGCCGAAGGTATCACCCTGTCGCTGCCGCATATCAGGCTCGACCGTGCCTTGCAGTTCCTGATCGGAGATCATCTGGCATGACCGCGCCCCGCAAGCCGGCAGCGTTCCGCATCGAGCCGGAAGCCGAACCAAGGCAAGAGGAGCCGCAGGCGCGCCGTGCCCAGGCCGACATCCAGCGTAAACCCCGCGCGATGAAGACCGATGTCGCGATGGTCATCCCGGCGGAAGTCGATGTCTTCGACG
>NZ_RZOM01000487.1:0-4460 GCF_003999175.1 Mesorhizobium sp. M7A.F.Ca.ET.027.03.2.1
GGCACGAGGGGCGCGACCCCGCTGGCATCACCACGCAGGACCCCGAATTGATGAAGCGGGTCGACCCGGTGGCTGCCGGGCGCCGGCTGGCGAACTACCTCAAGGTGATGACGCTGGAAGCGCAGACCATCGCGCGTGCCTGCGGCAAGAACAGCCTGCACAATCTCGAACCCGAGGACCTCGTCGCGCTGACGATCGAGGCAGCCGCCATGGCCGGCGTGCCGCTGGCCGGCACCAACTGGATACCGGGGAAGAACGGCTTCTAATCAACGAAGGGCCGACTCCCGCATACTCGGGAACAACAATCGATAAAAATGGGGAACTATCGTGGCAACTGATCTTGCAGAATTCGCAAGGGCGAAAAACGTCAAATATTTCATGATTTCCTACACTGACCTGTTCAGTGGCCAGCGTGCCAAGCTGGTGCCGGCACAGGCTATCGCCGACATGCAGAAGGACGGCGCCGGCTTTGCCGGGTTCGCCACCTGGCTGGACCTGACGCCGGCGCATCCCGACATGCTGGCGGTTCCGGATCCGGATTCGGTGATCCAGCTGCCGTGGAAGCCTGAGGTCGCCTGGGTCGCGGCCAACTGCATCATGGACGACAAGGAGGTCGACCAGGCGCCGCGCAACACGCTGAAGCGGCTGATCGCGGAGGCCGCCAGCGACGGTATGCACGTCAAGACTGGCGTCGAGGCCGAGTTCTTCCTGATTTCGCCCGATGGCAAGACGATTTCCGACGAATACGACACGGCCTCAAAGCCCTGCTACGACCAGCAAGCGGTGATGCGGCGCTACGACGTCATCGCCGAGATCTGCGACCACATGCTGGCGCTCGGCTGGGGCGCCTACCAGAACGACCACGAGGACGCCAACGGCCAATTCGAGATGAACTGGGCCTTCGACGACGCGCTGGCGACCGCCGACAAGCACTCGTTCTTCAAGTTCATGGTCAAGTCGATCGCCGAGAAGCATGGCCTGCGCGCGACGTTCATGCCCAAACCCTTCCAGGGGCTGACCGGCAATGGCTGCCATGCCCATATCTCGGTCTGGGATAAATCGGGCAAGACCAACGTTTTCGCCGACAATGCGATGGAACTCGGCCTGTCGGCCAAGGGCCGGAACTTCCTCGGCGGCATCATGAAGCATGCTTCCGCGCTTGCCGCGATCACCAACCCGACGGTGAATTCCTACAAGCGCATCAACGCGCCGCGCACCATCTCGGGCGCGACCTGGGCGCCGAACACGGTGACCTGGACCGGCAACAACCGGACCCACATGGTGCGCGTGCCCGGCCCCGGCCGCTTCGAACTGCGGCTGCCGGATGGTGCTGCCAACCCTTATCTGCTGCAGGCGGTTATCATCGCCGCCGGCCTCGACGGCATCCGCTCGAAGGCCGATCCCGGCAAGCGCTACGACATCGACATGTACCAGCATGGGCACACGGTGAAGGGCGCTCCAAAACTGCCGCTCAACTTGCTCGACGCCTTGCGAGAGTTCGACAAGGACAAATCGCTCAAGGCGGCGCTGGGTGAGGAATTCTCGTCGGCCTACCTAAAGCTGAAGCACCAGGAATGGAATTCCTATGCTTCGCACTTCACGCAATGGGAGCGCGACCACACGCTGGATATCTGACCACCAGCGCGGTGCGAGCGACCTCGGAATGAACTGATGAAATATTCTATCTTCTCGCTCGCCCGCGCCGCCCTGTCCGGCCACAAGAACTGGCAGCGCACCTGGCGCGACGCCACGCCGAAGGATCGCTACGACGTGGTGATCATCGGCGGCGGCGGCCACGGGCTTGCCACCGCCTGGTTTCTCGCCAGCGAGTACGGCATCAAGAATGTCGCCGTACTCGAAAAAGGCTGGATCGGCTCCGGCAATGCCGGCCGCAACACCACCATCATCCGCTCCAATTACGGTCTGCCCGGCAACACCGGCTTCTACGAACTGTCGATGAAGCTGTGGGAGCGGATGGAGCAGGACCTCAACTACAATGCGATGGTCAGCCAGCGCGGCGTCATCAACCTCTACCACTCCGACGCACAGCGCGACGCTTATGCGCGGCGCGGCAACACCATGCGCATCAACGGCATCGACGCCGAACTGCTCGACCTCGCTGCCGTCAAGAAGATGATACCGTTCCTGAACTTCGACAATGCGCGCTTTCCGGTGCAAGGCGGGCTCTTGCAGCGGCGCGGCGGCACGGCGCGGCACGATGCGGTGGTCTGGGGCTATGCGCATGCGGCGAGCGAACTCGGCGTCGACATCATCCAGAATTGCGAAGTCACCGGCTTCGTCAGGGACGCCAATGGCAAGGTGACCGGCGTCGAGACATCGCGCGGCAAGATCGGCGCCGGCAAGGTCGGCATGGCTGTTGCCGGAAGTTCGTCGCGCGTCGCGGCGATGGCCGGCCTGCGCCTGCCTATCGAAAGCCATGTGCTGCAGGCCTTTGTCTCCGAGGCGATCAAGCCGCTCATCCCTGGTGTCATGACCTTCGGCGCCGGCCATTTCTACGTCAGCCAGTCGGACAAGGGCGGGCTGGTCTTCGGCGGCGATATAGACGGCTACAATTCCTACGCCCAGCGCGGCAACATGCCTGTGATGGAGGATGTCTGCGAGGGCGGCATGGCGCTGATGCCGATGATCGGCCGCGTGCGTCTTTTGCGCCAGTGGGGCGGCATCATGGACATGTCGATGGACGGTTCGCCGATCATCGACAAGACGCCAGTCGACGGGCTCTATCTCAACGCCGGCTGGTGCTATGGCGGCTTTAAGGCGACACCAGGCTCCGGCTTTGTCTTTGCCCACCTTCTGGCCCGCGATGAATCGCACGAAGAGGCGGCACGGTTCCGCCTCGACCGGTTCCGGACTGGTGCGATGATCGACGAAAAGGGCCAGGGCGCCCAACCGAACCTGCATTGAAGGCGGTCTAGAACAGCATGCGCATTGTCTGTCCCTTCTGCGGCGAACGCGAACTCGGCGAGTTCACCTATCTCGGCGACGCCAAGCCCGTACGGCCCGAAGCCGGCGCCTCGGAAGACGAGGTCTTCGACTATGTCTATCTGCGCGACAATGTCGCCGGCGCGACCAGCGAACACTGGTACCATGGCGGTGGTTGCCGGGCCTGGCTGAAGGTCACACGCAACACGCTGACGCACGAGATTTCCACCGTTGAGCCGGCGGCTGGCGTGGGTGCGAGGCAGGTCGCGAAATGAATTTTCTTGTGCAAGTCAGCGCCGCCCCTCACCTGCCTGCCGGCACCCTCTCCCCGTATAGAGACGGGGAGAGGGACCTGGCTGCTATTCCTGCAGCGTTGATGATTAGCGAAATCGTGGACGAGAGCGTCCTTCTCCCCGTCACTATACGGGGAGAAGTGCCCGGCAGGGCGATGAGGGGCGGCTCGACGCTGCCGCATGACATCGAAGCGACGAAGGGTCGGCAATCGTGACTTCCAGCCAATCCTACCGTCTCACGTCGGGCGGTCTCATCGACCGCTCGGTGCCACTGAACTTCCGTTTCGACGGCAAGATTTTCTCCGGCTTCCAGGGCGACACGCTCGCCTCGGCGCTGATCGCCAACGGCGTCAAGCTGGTCGGCCGATCGTTCAAATACCATCGCCCGCGCGGTATTCTCACCGCTGGTTCGGAAGAACCCAACGCGCTGGTCGAGCTGCGCACCGGCGCACGGCGCGAGCCGAACACCAAGGCGACGACAGCCGAACTCTATGACGGGCTCGAGGCCGCCAGCCAGAACCGATGGCCGTCGCTGCGCCACGATGTGATGTCGGTGAACCAGCTGTTCGCGCCGATCTTCGTCGCCGGCTTCTACTACAAGACCTTCATGTGGCCGGCGAAGTTCTGGGAAGCGATCTACGAGCCGGCGATCCGCCGCGCCGCCGGCCTCGGCCGTGCCTCAGGCATCGCCGATCCCGATCACTACGACAAGGCATGGGCGCATTGCGATGTGCTGATCGCCGGTTCAGGTCCGGCCGGTCTGGCCGCGGCATTGGCAGCCGGCCGCGCTGGTACCCGCGTCATCCTGTGCGAAGAGGATTTTGTCCCCGGCGGCCGCCTGCTGTCGGATGGCGGCACGATCGATGGTGTGCCGGCAGCCGAATGGCTGTCGCGGACGCTGGCTGAATTGGCCGATATGCCCGATGTCCGCATCATGACCCGCACGACATTGTTCGGCGTCTATGATGGCGGTACCTATGGCGCGATCGAGCGGGTCAACGACCACCTGCCCTCGCCGCCCGAGCACCATGTGCGACAGCGGCTGTGGCGGATCGTGGCGAAGCGCTGCGTCGTCGCGGCCGGCGCCATCGAACGGCCGATCGTCTTTGCCGGCAACGACACGCCCGGTGTTATGATGGCGTCCGCCATGCGCACCTATGTCGCGCGCTATGCGGCGACACCGGCAAAGCGCCTCGCGCTGTTCACCAACAATGACAGCGCCTA
>NZ_RZOM01000488.1:0-4457 GCF_003999175.1 Mesorhizobium sp. M7A.F.Ca.ET.027.03.2.1
GTCGAGCGCCTGCTCGGGATTACGTGCGCCGCACAGCGCGAAGGTGATGCCCGGCTGGGCGAGCGTCCAGGCAATGACGATCTGCGCCATCGACGCCTGGTGGCTCTCGGAAATCGGGGCGATGGCCTCTTTCAGCTTTGCGACCTTCTGCCGGTTGGCCGTGGAAAAGCGTGGGTTGTCCTTGCGCTGGTCGTCGCCGCCGAATGTGCGGCCGGGGTCGACCGTGCCGGTGAGCAGCCCCAGCGCCAGCGACGAGTAGCTGAGGGTGGCAATGTCATGGCGGCGGGTGATCGGCAGCAGGCTGCTCTCGAGGTCGCGGTCGATCATCGAATAGCGCTCCTGGATCGCATCGAGCTGGCCGGCGTCGATATAATGGCCAAGATCCTCGGCGCTGATATTGCTGGCGCCAATGGCGCGGATCTTGCCGGCTGCCTTGAGCTTTTCCAATACCGCCATCGTCTCGGCGATCGGCGTCGTCGGGTCCTGCCAATGGGTGATGTAGAGGTCGATATGATCGGTGCCCAGACGGCGCAGGCTCTGCTCGACCTCATAGGCGATGCCGTCGGCGCCGAGATAGCGATGCACAGGCTTGCCGTCCTGATCGAAGAAATGGCCGCCCTTGCCCGAATGCCAGTTCAGCCCGCATTTGGTCGCGATCACCACTTTGTCGCGCTTGCCCTTGATGGCGGTGCCGACGATCGCCTCGCTGCGGCCAAGACCGTAGGCCGGCGCTGTGTCGATCAGGCTGAGGCCGGCATCGATCGAGGCTTCGATCGCCCTGACCGACTCCTTCTCGTCGGTGCCGCCCCACATCCATCCGCCAATCGCCCAGGTGCCCAGGCCTACAGCCGACGCCGATATGCCGGACTTGCCGATCTGCCGCTGGATCTTTCGAGAATTCATGCTACCTCCTGTTCGGCCAGCTCGAGGATCTGGAGCCCCGTGGCCTCGTCCGTGACGATGGTGTCGAGATGGTTGCCGCGCAGGGCGGCGAGGATCGGCGCGACCTTGCTGGGGCCGCTTGCGATGCCGATCGAGCGCGGGATGGTCGCGAACTCGTCAAGCGTCAGCGAGACCAGCGAACGGTTGAGCGAGTAGTTGCAAAGCTTGCCCCCGCGGTCGATGAGATGAGCGAGCAGCTCGCCTGTCGCCCCGGACTTCTCGATCGCCTGGCGATCGGCATTCGAGGACGGATGCAGGTCGTAATAGCTGGAATCGTCGGTCAGGATGGAGCCGACACCCACCACCGCGACATCCGCCTCGCGCGCCTTGCGAAACACGTCTGCGACGGAGCTGATGCCCATCAGCATCTCGCGCTGCTGCGCGGTATCGGCAAACAGCGGCGCATGGATCTGGTAAGCGCGGCCGCCGAGCTTGTCGGCCATCAGCGAGGCGACGTGGTTGACGTCGGTGTAGTGCTTGCCCTGGACCAGGCCGGTGGCGGGAATGATCTCGACGTCGTATCGGCGCCCCGGCTTGAGACCGGCGACCAGCGCGCTGACGCCCTTGCCGCCGGTGATCGAGATCGTGTCGCCAGCCTTGATGGTGTCGAGCAGCAGCCCAGCCGCCGCCTCGCCGACCCGCTGCAGGGCCGTGTGCGGATTATCGGAAACCGACGGCACCACCATCGCCCGCTCGATGCCGCCCAGCGCAACCAGCCGTGCTTCCAGGTCGACCAGATGGTCGATCGGCGACTTGATCTTGATCTCGACGAGGCCGAGCTGGTGGCCGCGCTTGATCAGCCGGTTGACCGTCGCGTGCGAGAGGCCGAGTTCCCCGGCGATCTCGGCCTGGGTCTTGCCTTCGATATAATGCAGGACAAGCGCCTGGTGCATCTGACGAACAGCGGCGATGTCGTCGCGGGTGTTGGGAGGGGCCATGGTCTTGCTTCGCCGCCTTTGAGGGTTCAGGACTTCTTGCGGTGCAGGAAATGATCGATCGACACCGCCGCCAGCAGGATGCATCCCTTGATCATGTCCTGCCAATAGACCGAGACGTCGAGCAGGATAAGCGAGCTCGTCACCACCGACAGCAACGCCATGCCGAGGATCGCTCCGAAGATGGTGCCCGAGCCGCCATTCAGCGAAGCGCCGCCGATGACGGCCGCGGCTATGATGTTGAGTTCCATGCCGGCGCCGAAGGTCGGTGTCGCCGCGCCGAAGCGCGCCATGTAGATGACACCGGCCAGGCCGGCGAGGGTCGAGCACAGCACCGTGACCCAGAACTTCACCTGATTGGTCCTGATGCCGGAGAACTGCGCGGCCTTCTCGTTGGAGCCGGTGTAGAAAACCTTGCGGAAGGCCGTGGCGCGACGCAGCAGGAAGTCGAAGATGGCCACCACGACGATGAAGATCAGGATGACATAGGGGATGTTGTTGAAACTGCCCTGGCCGATGGCCTTGAAAGCCGGCGGCAGGGTGAACAGCGACAGCGGCGTGCCCTTGGTGACCACCAGGCACATGCCGCGCACGATGACCATGGCCGCCAGCGACGTGATGAAATGATTGAGGCCTATCACGGTCACGAAGAAGCCCATCGCCGCGCCGATCAGCGCGCTGACGCCGATGCCGATCAGGCTTGCCGTCCAGGGATCGAGGCCGGCGAGGAACAGCGCCCCCGAGACCACCATCGAGAAACACACGACCGAGCCGACGGAAAGGTCGATGCCGCCGACGATGAGCAGGATCGTCATGCCGACGACGACGATGCCTTCGATGGAAAAGCTCATCAGCATGGCGCGGAAATTGCCCCATGTCAGGAAGTGCGGCGAGGCGAAGCTCATGGCGATGCACAGCGCCAGGATGATGACGATCAGCCCGGCCTCGCGCATCGAGGCGAGCTGAGCGAAATTGATGCGCCGCCCGGCGGCCTTGATCTCGGCGTGCACGAGCGCTTCTCCTGATTCCCTAGGCGACATTCTGGGCCTGCCTTTGTTTTGAACTGTCTTGAACGCCCGAGGCGAGCATGATGATGGCTTCCTCGCCGAGCTCGCTGGCGGTGAGTTCGCCGGCGATCCTGCCTTCGCGCACCACGACAACGCGGTCGCACAAGCCAATCAGCTCCGGCAGTTCCGACGAGATGACGATGACGCCGACACCGCTGCCGGCAAGCTGGCGCAGCAGCCGGTGGATCTCGACCTTGGCGCCGACATCAATCCCGCGCGTCGGCTCGTCCATGATGATGACTTTGGGACTGACGGACAGCTGCCTGGCGATGGCAACCTTCTGCTGGTTGCCACCGCTCAGCGTCGAGACGGCGGCATCGATGCCGGCCATGCGCACGCCGAGCCTGCCGGTCAGCTCCTTCGCCTGACGATCCTCGGCCTTGCGGTCAAGCAGGCCGAGGCGCCCGGTCAGCCTGGCGAGGTCGAGCGCGGAGATGTTCGCCGCGATCGGCAGATCGAGGAACACGCCGGAGCCTTTGCGGTCCTCGGAAAGATAGACCAGCCCCGCCTTGACCGCATCGCCATAGCCGCGCAGCCGGAGCTGCTTTCCGTCGAGCGCGACGGTTCCAGACGTCATTGGCCTCAGACCACAGACCGTTTGCGCGATCTCGCTGCGGCCGGCGCCGATCAGGCCGCCTATGCCCAGAATTTCGCCGGCACGAAGCTGCAGATCGACGTCGGCGAAGCGGCGGTTATCGGAAAGCCCCTCGACCGAGAGAAGCAGGCGCCCGGGCTCCTGCGGCGCCAGCTTGTCGGGATAGAGCTGGGTGATTTCGCGGCCGACCATCTTGCGTACGACATCGTCCGGTGAGACGGTTGCGATCGGATCGGTCGCCACGTAGCGGCCGTCGCGGAAGACGGTGACGCGGTCGCACAGCGAGAATATCTCGGCCATGCGGTGGCTGATATAGACCACCGAAATGCCCCGCTCCTTGAGCCCGCGCACGATCGAGAACAGGCGCTGCGCTTCGCTTTCGGTCAGCGCCGCGGTCGGCTCATCGAGCATCAGCACCTTGCAGTCGAGCGTGAGCGCCTTGGCGATCTCGACAAGCTGCTGGTTGGAAATGGAGAGGTCGGCAACCCTGGTACGCACCGGAATGGGCGCGAGCAGGTCCATGACCTTCTGGGCGTCGGCGTAGAGTTTTTGGAAATTCATCAGCGGCGCGCGCCGGCTGTTGATCGCGGCCATGTAGATGTTTTCGGCAACCGTCGCGTCCTGGCACAGCGCGATTTCCTGGTGGACAAGCGCGATGCCGAGGCGTTGGGCAGCCGCTGGCGAGTGGATCGAAACACGCTCGCCATCGATCAGGATGTCGCCCTCGTCGGGCTGCAATACACCGGCGATCATGTTCATCAGCGTCGACTTGCCGGCGCCGTTCTCTCCGCACAGTGCATGGATTTCGCCGCGCCGCAGCTCGAACCGTACGTCGCTCAGCGCCTTGACCGGGCCGAATGCCTTGGACAGGCCACGGATTTCAAGAATGGGCGCCTGGGTCACGCCGTGCTCCTGCGA
>NZ_RZOM01000489.1:0-4434 GCF_003999175.1 Mesorhizobium sp. M7A.F.Ca.ET.027.03.2.1
GTCCTGTGCCGTGCGGCGCATGTACTGGAAGTCGCGCGGACCGGCGTCCGCGCCGTCGATCAAACGACAGCGGTCGGCCATGCGGATGACGGTAAAGTCGGCGCGCACCATGCCTTCCTCGTCGAGGAAGTGGGTGTAGATGCCCTTGCCGATGTTGTTGTCTCCGCCGATCTTGGCCGCGCACAGCCATTCCAGCAGCGCGACATGGTCGGGACCTTCGATGTCGTACATGGCGAAATGCGACAGGTTGACGATGCCGCAATCCTCGCTCATCGCGAGATGTTCGGCATTGGAGACGCGCCAGAAATGGCGGTTGTCCCACTCATTCTCGCGCACCGGCACGCGGTTGCCGTATTTCTCCAAAAGGTGCTCGTTGGCGGCATAGCCGTGGGCGCGCTCCCAGCCGCCGAGCTCCATGAAATAACCGCCAAGTTCCTTCTCGCGCTCCCAGAACGGCGAGCGCCTGATATTGCGGGCCTTGGAGAACGGCTCGCGCGGATGCACCGCCGGATTGTAGACCTTCATCGCGGTCTCGGTGCAGCGATCCCAGATGAATTGCTCCTTGGTCTGGTGCGGATAGAACCGTGCATAGTCGATGGCATGGTGATCGATCGCGGTGCGGCCGTCGGTCATCCAGTCGGCGATCAGCTTGCCCATGCCGGGACCGTCCTTGACCCAGATGGCGACGGCATACCAAAGGCCCCGCACCTTCTGGCTTTCGCCCATGGACGGGCCGCCATCAGCCGTCACCTGGAGAAGCCCGTTGAAGGAATGGCTCTCGTTATAGCCGAGTTCGCCGAGGATCGGCGTCAGTTCCATGGCGCGTTCGAGCGGTGCCAGGATCTGCTCCATGTCGAGGTCGCGCTGTGAGGGCGAAAGCCGCGCCTGGTCCTTCTCCAGCAGGTCGCGCGGATGGCAAAGGCGCGGATTGGTCTCTTCGTAGTAACCCCACTCGATCTGCCCGCCCTCGGCGGTCTTTGGATCGCCGGTGTCGCGCATATAGGCCGAGTTGCCCTGGTCGCGCAGCAGCGGCCAGCCGATCTCCTTGCCCGTGCCGGCGAACTCGTTGTAGGGGCCGAAGAAGGTCAGCGGATGGTCGATCGGCATGACCGGCAGGTCTTCGCCCACCATTTCCGCGATCAGCCGGCCCCATATACCGGCGCAGACGACGACATAGTCGGCCTCGATGGTGCCGCGGTCGGTCACCACGCCTGATATGCGGCCGTCCTTGACGACAAGCGACCTGGCCGATGTGTTGGCGAAGGATTTGAGCTTGCCCGAGGCTTCCGCCTGATCGACCAGCTTGCCGGCGACAGTCTGCGAGCGCGGGATGACCAGGCCGGCATCGGGATCCCACAGGCCACCCTGCACTATTCCTTCTTCGATGAGCGGAAATTTTTCCTTGATCTCGGCCGGCTCGATCAGGCGGGCGCGCGTGCCAAACGCCTTTGCGGAGGCGATCTTGCGCTTGATCTCTTCCATGCGGCTGTCATCGCCGACGCGAGCCACTTCCAGGCCGCCGATGCGGGCGTAGTGGCCCATCTTCTCGTAGAAATCGATGGAGTAGAGCGTCGTCCAGCACGACAGGAAATCGTGGCTGGTCGTGTAGCAGAAATCGGAGGCATGCGCGGTCGAGCCGATATCGGTCGGGATGCCTGATTTGTCGATGCCGACAATGTCGTCCCAGCCGCGTTCGATCAGATGATGGGCGATCGATGCGCCGACAATACCGCCCAGGCCGACGATGACGACCTTCGCCTTATTCGGAAACTCTGCCATTGCCCGCGACTCCAAAGTGATAAAGCGGGCGGACTATAGGGCGGAGCGGCAGCACGATTGAAGCCTGTTTGCGACATTGGCAAAAAGCCGAGCGACCAGACGGCAGAATGCTTGCCGTCGGACCCTTGGCGGTTCGCCTTCCAAGGTGAAGGCTATAACTCAGGCGAAGGCCCAGATGTCCTCGGCCTGGAAGCCGACCTGATAGCCTGAGGTCTTCAGCTTGACCACGACCTGGCCGATCTCGGCCGCCGGCAGCGCGCCGACCTCGACCTTGATCATGCCGGGACGGTAACGCTTGAGGTCGAGCTGTTCGAAGACGATCCAATCGGCGCCCTCGCAATCGACGAGAAAGGCGTCGATATGGGTGATGCCGTTGCGGTCGAGCAGCGTCTGCAAGGTCTCGGATGGCACCTCGATGTCCCTGAGATGCGGCGCGAACTTGTTGAAGTTGGCGTCGGCCTCGCCCCAGGCATTCTTGCCCGACATCAGATTGGTGTCGGTGACCGACGAGCAGCCGATGAACTCGATGGGCAACGTGCCGGCCTCGAGCGCGGCGGCATCGAAGGTGTGGACGGTGATCGTGCCCTTTGTCTTCGTCACCGCCACCGGCTCGATGATGAACCGGCTGGCGTCGGGGTAGTTGGCGCGCAGTCGTTTCTGATTGTACGGGATCGGCTCGACCAGCATCGCGCGTGCGCCAGCTATGCGGTGTAGCCACGGCGTCACGTCATCGAACAGCGCACCGTCGCAGGCACCGACATTGACCATCTGGAACGGTCGCCCTGCCCCACCAAATCGCGCCTTCAGCGCCGCCCTGGCCAGGAACTTCGTGCCGCGCAGCGACGGCCCGCGATCGAGAACACCACTTGGAAGACCAAGCGACAGGGCAACGCGCGCCAGGCTGGATAGCGAACTCATGGCTTGTCTCCGGGAATGATTGGCAAGGGCGCGCGATTCTGGCCACGAGCCGCGGCTGCCCACAGCGCCATGAACGGCGTCGCCAGCAGCAGGAATGGCGGGATCAGATGCGGGAAATAGATGCGCGTGTCGTGGATCGGAAAGACGGTGAACTTCGCCAGCGCGCCGAGCACCAGTGCCGCAAACAGGATGCCGGCGCGGCGGTCGAGGCGGAAGCCGGCGCGGGCGGCGGCAAACCAGCCGGCCAGTGCCAGCACCGACACGCCGACCCAGCTGTTCAGGCTGACGGCGCGCAGCAGCGAGGCGGCAAACGCCCTGAGATAGGCGGTGACCGAGAATGGCGGTTCGAAACCGTCCATATTGTAATGCTGCTCAATGCTGGAGAACCACAAATGCGGCCACCAGCCTGGATGATGAGCCCAGTGCGAAATGGCGAAATAGGCGACGAAGGAAGCGGCGAAGCCGGCCAGCGCGCCCCACGCCTTCTGCCGGAACGCAACCAGCAGCACAGCAAAAACAGCAAGGAAAACAATATTGTCCGGGCGCACCATGAAGGCGAGGAAAAGCAGGAGCGCCGTTGCCGCCTCGTAGCCGCGGACATAGGCATAAAGCCCGCCCAGCAACAGCGCCGACGTGAGCAGATCCGGCGTCGAGGCGCGCGCCGCATCGCCGAAATCGGCCATGATCAGCACCGCGCCGACCGCTGGCGCCAAAGCCAATGCCTTTTCCGAGCGCAGCCACAGCAGCGCGATCACGCCGAATAGCAGCACGGAGAACACTGACACCAGGCGCATCGCCTCGACTGGCGACATCACCGCGCTCATCGTCGACAGTATCTCGGCGTAGAGAAATTTGATCCGGTACATGCCGAGCAGTGAATGGAAGTCGGCCGCATTCTGCGCCATGTGGCTGCGGAAGCCGCCGCCATCGTCGGTCAGCGCCTTATAATCGCTGGCCGAAACGCCCGATTTGACGGTGTTGTAGGCATAGTCATGCAGCGCCTGGGCATCGGGATAGGTGCTTTCCTCCGATATAGCGAGATAGGGCAGCATGTCCCAGTTGGCGTCTGGCATCACCCAGGCGGTGAACGCTGTAAAAAGAATGTAAAGCGCGAAAGCCGCCGCGCCGATCGGTGCTGCCAGCCGCGCATAAGTCCCCTCGCCCCACGTCAGAACGGGCTCGGTGAGCCGGTCGACTGGGTTTTGTGGAGCGGGCGACTTGGTCAGCATCGTTGTATCCAGCGAGCGCTTAACGGACCTGGCTTTTGACGAAATCCTTCACGATTCCCACGATGCCGCGCGACAGCAGGCTGTCGAAGGCATCGACGAAGCGGTCGACATGCTCGCGCTGGCAGATCAGCGGCGGCTCGAGCCGGATGACGTTGCGGTTGTATTCGGTGAAGGCGACCAGCACATCGTAGTCGCGCAGCAGCAGCGCCCCGATGAAGCCCGACAGCGAACCCTTCAGCTTGTCGTCGAGCACGCTGACGATCGGCCGCAGCACCATCGGCAAGGTCTGCGAGAAGTCGTGGAACTCCAGGCCGATCATAAAACCCTTGCCGCGCACCTCCTTGATGATCTTCGGGTACTTTTCCCTGAGCGCCTGCAGGCGCTGCAGCAAATAGTCGCCGGTGACGGCGGCATTGTCGATCAGCCCCTCGTCGTAGAGCACGTTGAGCCCCTCGATCGAGGTGACGCAGGCCTCGCCCATGCCGCCGAAGGTCGCCATGGCATGGAT
>NZ_RZOM01000048.1:0-12564 GCF_003999175.1 Mesorhizobium sp. M7A.F.Ca.ET.027.03.2.1
GCTTGTAGCAATTGAGCAGCGTCTCGCCGAGGATCGCCTGCAGCCCGGTGATCGGGATCGACAGGCCGACCTTGACGGTGTCGGCGGCGCGCAGGATCGACGGCGCGCCGACGATGGCGAAGGCGGCCGCGGCGCCGCCGGATTTCAAGACAGTTCTTCTGCTTATCATTGTTGTGTTCCCTTCCAGTCCCAGGCGCGCCCCATGCACGCCTTACAAGTCAACAAGCTCCCAGGCGCGCTTCAGGCGCGCTTCAGGCGCGCTCTATAGGGCCAACAGATCCTTCAGCAGGGTCTCGTCGGCGAAGGTCTCAGGCGCACCTTCGTGGACGATCCTGCCCTTCTCCATCACCAGGCAGCGGTCCGATGCCTTGAGAACGAGATCTAGATTCTGCTCGACAAGAATGATCGCGATGCCGCGCTCGCGGGCGATGCGCGGCACCAGTTCGGCGATCGACTGCACGATGTTCGGCTGGATGCCTTCCGAGGGTTCGTCGAGCAGCAGCACCGACGGCAGGCCGCATAGCGCGCGACCGATCGCCAGCATTTGCTGCTGGCCGCCCGAAAGCGTGCCGGCGACCTGCGCTTCGCGTTCGCGCAGGATCGGAAAATAGCCGAAGATGTCGGCCGGAATGCCGCCGTCGCCACGGTCCTTGGCGGCGCGGGTGCCGACTTCCAGGTTTTGCCGCACCGTCAGCTGGTTGAAGATCCCGCGCCCCTGCGGCACATGCGCGATGCCTGCGCGCGCACGGCGGAAAGCCGGCGCGTTGGTGAGATCCTTGTCTCCGAGAACTACTGCCCCGCCGCTTGCCCGCAAGCCGCCGGCGATGACGCGCAGCAGCGTCGTCTTGCCTGCGCCGTTGCGGCCAAGCAGGCCGACGACTTCGCCGGACGCGACACTGAGGTCGATGCCGTTCAGCACCGGGAGCAGGCCGTAGCCGGCCGAGACGGCAAGTGTCCGCAGCATGCTCAGCGCCTCCCCAGATAGACGTCGCGGACCATCTCGTCGGTCTCGATGTCGTGGAAAGGACCGCTGCGCAGTCGGCGTCCCTGGTGCAGCACCAATGTCTCGCAGTTCAGCGCCCGCACGAAGCGGATGTCGTGCTCGACGGCAACGATCGAGAACTCGCCCTTGAGCCGCAGCAGCATGTCGGCCGTCGCCAGCGTCTCCTGCGGCGTCATGCCGGCAGTGGGTTCATCGAGCAACAGCAGGCGCGGCTCTATGGCCAACGCCATCCCGATCTCCAGCCATTGCTTCTGGCCATGCGCGAGCTCGCCGGCCAGCGTGGCGGCACGGTTACCGAGCGCGACCAGTTCCAAGAGTTCACCAACCGGGCGCACTGGCGAAGGCGCGCCCCAGCGCGCGACCTTCAGATTGTCCTCCACCGAGAGGTTCGGGAAGACCGAGGGAATCTGGAATTTGCGGGCGATGCCGAGCCGGGCGATGCGATGCAGCGGCAATCCGGCGATGTCATGGCCGAGGAAGCGCACGCTGCCGCTGGTCGGACGCAGCGTGCCGGTCAGCACGTTGAGGAAAGTGCTCTTGCCAGCGCCGTTCGGCCCGATGATGCAGCAAAGCTCCTTGTCTCGTACGGTGAGGTTCAAAGCCTCCAGCGCCTGCAGTCCGCCAAAGCGGATACCGACATTTTCAGCCTGGAGCAGGATGTCGCTCATTGCGCGCGCCTCCTGCCCTTGAACAGGCCTTTCAGCCGCGCGTAGATCGACAGGATGCCATCCGGCAGGACGAAGACGATGATGACGAAGACACAGCCGAGGAGAAGGGGCCACAGGCTCGGGTTGAAGCTGCTGATCGTCTGCTGCGCGCGCTGAATGAAGATGGCGCCCAGTACTGGCCCAAGCAGCGTGCCGCGTCCGCCGACCGCCACCCAGACGATGACTTCCGTCGACAGAAGCAGCCCGGACAGATCGGGTGCCACCAGCCCGGCCATGCAGACATAGAGGGCGCCGGCAAGGCCGGCGATCGCCGCCGACAGGACGAAAGTGACAAGCAGCCGCAACGGCGCATTGTGGCCGAGCGCGGCCGCCCGGATTTCATTGTCTTCAATGGCGGTCAGCACTGTGCCCCAGCGGCCACGGCTGATCAACCAGAGCGCCAGCACCGTCATGGCGACGATGGCCGAGACGAAGATGTAGCTGGGCAGATCCTGGCTGAGATCGACGTGCAGCCCGCCAAGATCGAACTCGATCGGCGGGATGCCGATCAGGCCGCTGTCGCCGCCGGTAACCGAGCTCCAGGAGACCGCGGCCTGCTGGCAGATGACGCCCATGGCCAGCGTGACGATGGTGAAATAGCTGCCACGGATGCCGCCGAAGAACAGGAAGTAGCCGATGATGGCGGCGACGAAGGCCGCACCCGCCACCGCACCCATGATGCCGAGTAAGCTTCCAAAGGGGATGGCATCATTGAGTGTGACCAGCGCCATGATGTAGCCGCCGATGCCGAAAAAGGCGGCGTGGCCGAAACACAGGATTCCGGTGCGGCCCCAGAAGAAGTCGAGGCTCGCCGCGAACAGGCCGAAGATCAGCGCGTCGCGGATCACCGTCAGCTGATAGCCGCCGGCAAAGAACGGATAGATGATCGCGAGCGCCACGCAGGTGGCGAAGATCAGCAGCCAGTTGCGATCACGGGCGATCATCGCGACGCACCGTTAAACAGACCGTTGGGCCGCAGACGGACAGCGACGATGGCAGCCAGCAGCACGATCGCCTGCGCCAGCGACGGCGAGATCTGATAATTGAGGATGCTGGTCAGCCCGCCGACGAAGACGCTGCCGGCGACAAGGCCGCCAATCGAGCCGACGCCACCGACGATGACGACGAAGAAGGCGTTGGCGAGATAGTTCACCCCCATCTGCGGCAGCACGATCGCCAGTGGCGCGACCAGTCCGCCGGCAAGCCCGGCGATGGCCGCGCCAAAGGTGAAGGCAATGGCGTAGGTGCGCCGCGTGTTGATGCCGACGCCCTCGGCCATCTCGCGGTTCTGGATGACGGTTCGGATATCGAGGCCGAAGGGCGTCCGGCTGATCAGCAGGATGACGCCGAGCAAGGTCAGCATGGCGATGCCGATCAGGATCAGCCGGTAGGCCGGATAGACGGTGAAGACGAGATCGAGCGTGCCCTCGATCGGCGGCGTCACGGGCTTGGCGCCGAGGCCGAAGGTCAGTTCCAGCCCTTGCTGCAGGATCAGGCTGACACCCCAGGTGGCGAGAACGGTCGAGACAGGCCTGGAATAGAGATGGCGGATGATGGCGAATTCGAGGATGCAGCCGACCACCGCGCCGGCGATGGGCGCGGCGGCCAGGCCCAGCCAGAAAGAGCCGCCTATGCTCTGGACGAAATAGACAGCGAAGGCGCCGACGGTGACGAACTCGCCATGCGCCAAATTGGTGACGTTCATCAGGCCGAAGCTGATCGCCAGCCCGAGCCCGACCAGCATCAGGATGCTGATCAGCGTCAGAGCATTGAGCAGCGTGGTGATGAGAAAATCCATCGCGTCAGGCCGCGCTTGCGAGACGTTGGCGCAGGCCGGCGAGCAGCCCCTCCGCGGCATCGATCGCAGCAGCCTGGTGTGGCTGCAGATCCTGCCCAGCCCACTCGTCGATATGGTCCGACAGCGGATCGACCACTTCGGTACGGTGATTGGCCAGCGTCTCGATGACGGCATGGCCGCAGAACGGCACATAACCTTCGGAGTAGCCGCCCTCATGGGTCATGATCAGGCGTCCTTGCGATGTTTCCGCGGCCAACGCCACCATGCGCGCGGCGAGCCGCCTGAAGCATTCGCTGTTGAGCATCATGCGGCCGAGCGGATCAAAGCCTGACGCATCGAAGCCGGAAGCGACGATGACGAGGTCCGGTCTGTAGGCGCGCAGCGCAGGTGCGATGACGCGGTCGAAAGCCGCTTCATAGGCGCCGGTGCCGCTGCCCCCCGGCAGAGGTATGTTCATGTTGTAGCCTTTGCCGGCATCTTTCCCGTTGTCGGCCAGCGCACCGCGCCCGGTCGGGTAGAGATTGTCCTGATGCACGGAAATGGCCAGCACCGACGGGTCGGAATAGAACACCGTCTCGGTGCCGTTGCCGTGGTGCACATCCCAGTCGACTATCGCCGCGCGCCCGAGCAAACCTTCATGCTGTCCGGCGGACAGCAACGCCGATGTTGGAGAACAGGCAGTTGCCCATCGCCTGGTCGGGTTCGGCATGATGCCCCGGCGGCCGCGCCAACGCATAGGCATTGTCGACGCGGCCGGTCAGCACCGCGCGCATGGCGGCATAGGTGGTGCCGGCAGACAGCAGCGCGATGTCGAAGCTGTTGAGACCGATCGGCGCCTGTGGTCCGGCGAAACCGGAGCCACGCTCGCTGAGCATGCGGATATCGTCGACATGGCGTTGCGTGTGCACGCGCAGCAGGTCCTCGATCGAGACTGGCTCTGGGATGATCGGCACCAGATGACGCGACAGGCCACTGACCTGGATGAGGTTGTTCAGCCGGCGCTTCGAGCCGGGCGATTCCAGATGGCGGCCGGGTTCCACGAAACGGCCGGGCGGCATCATGTCGGCGCTGGGGCCGGTGTCGTGCCACATCAGCTGTTCGTGAAAAACGTAGCCTGTCGCCATCCGCAGCGTCCTCCGAAAACCAGGTGACGCTAGCAGGCTGACGATCATGTGGCCCGACCCGAAAGAGGGGTTGTGCCCGTTATTCTATACCCCTCCTTTCGGAGGGGGATGGGCGCCTGCTGACCCTTGCGCGGCGCGCACCGCCTGCACCCGGTTGGATACCGCAAGCTTGCCGAAAATGTTCTTCAGGTGCCATTTCACCGTGGTTTCGCTCACCGACAGCGCCAAGGCGATATCGCGATTGGACATGCCCTCAGTGAGATAGCGCAGCAGTTCGGCCTCGCGCTGGGTGAGCTGTTCCTTCTCAGCGGCTGGTGCGGCCAGCTTGCTTGTCGCGACAGGCATCGCCTGCGCGGCATCGATGATGCGCGTCGCATAGGCTGACAGCGCGGGATCGGTCTTCGCCTGAGCCGCACGCAGCCGCCTCAACCCTTCGACGACAGGCCTTCCCTCGTCGACGAAGGAACGGATGAAGCCTGACGGCTGGGCAAGACGTAGTGCTTCGAGGAGATAACGGTCCGCCACGCGTTGGTCATGGGTGGCGCTGACTGCCTTCGCGCGCAGGATCAGCGCGAGGATATGGCGGCGCATGCGCCCGCTGCTTTTCGTTCGCACCAACAATTCGTCGAAAATTCGGGCGGCCGCGGCATAGGATTTCTCGGCCGTCAGCAGGCGGCCCTCGGCGAAGAATTCGAACTCGTTGGCGGTGGTGATAACCATCGACGCCTCGGTCCCTTCTCCGCGATGCTCGGCCAGCAGCGCGCGCGCCTCGACATTGCGGCTCTGGTCGAGCAGCACGCGTATGCGGTCATGCACGATCATCGATGCCAGGCGGCGATACACCGTGCCGCGCACGCGTTGATAGACGCGCTCCAGCATATCCAATGCCGCTTCGGTGCGGCCCGTCAGCTGCAGCACGCGGGCATAGGTCGGCACGCTGGCCAGGGGATAGACGATGACCGCCGCGCCTTCGATCTGCGGTCCTAGATTCTCGACCAGCGTCAACGCCTCGCCCGACGCATTGGTCTCGTAGGCGAGTTCGGCAAGCAGCGTTCCGGCTAGGGCTTCGGCATAGGAGTTTGCACCGATCCGCGCCCTGGCCTCGATGATGGCGTTGCGCAGCAGCCGCTCTGCGGCGGGCAGGCGGCCCGCCGAACGCTCGATCACGGCCATGTAGCAATTGGCGATGGTGACGCCGAGCAGGCTGCCGCTTCGCTCGTGCGCCCGTCGTGCCGCGTCGATGGCGGCGCGGGCACCTTCGAGGTCGCCCAGCGCATAGAGGTTGTAGCCTATGACGTTGGCGGTCGCGCCCTCCATGAACCAGGCATCGGGCGCAATGACGCGCAGGGCCGCAAGGGCTGTGTCGCGCGCCTGATCGAACTGCTCCAGCGTGCTGTGCACGGCAGCGGCGAGGACCACGAGCTCGGCCTTTATCGTCGTGCCGGTCATGGTGCCCGGGTCACTGCCGTCGGCCGGTCCGGCCTCGACCAGCTTGCGCGCGTTGCTAAGCGTCTGCTGCGCAATCTCGGGTTGACTGCTGTGCACCGCCAGCCACAGCACGACGAGTTGCAGCCGGATGCGCTGGTCAATCAGCGTCCTCGGCAGCAGCGCAAGCAACTGACGCACATAGAGGAGCTAGCACTGGGCGATGAGGTCGAGCGCATTGTTCTCGACGAACACCGCCGCGCGGGCATGGTCGCCGGCGGCCAACGCGTGCCCGATCGCCTCTGTCAGCATCTTGCGCTCGCCGAACCATTCGGCGGCCGCCAGATGCAGCGGCGCGATCATCTCCGGTTCGCGCCGCTCCATTTCGCGGCTGAGGAAATCGCGGAACAGATGATGGTAGCGGAACCAGCGCCGTTCTTCGTCGAGCGGCACCAGGAACAGATTGCGCGTCTCGATCTCGGTAATCGCCGCCTCGGCATCGGCCGCCCGCATCACCGCTCGGCAGGCCTCGGCACTGAAGCGTTCGAAGATCGAACTGTAGAGCAGGAATTTTGCGATTGCCGGCGGCAGTTCCAGGAACACTTCGCCCATCAGGAAGTCGGCGACGTTTCGGTTGGCGCCGGTGAAGTTGCCGATGACGGTTTCGGGTGCATGTGCGGCACTCAGCGACAGCGAGGCCAGTTGCAGGCCGGCGGCCCATCCTTCGGTGCGCGAGCACAGGGTTTCCACCGCACCGCTGCTGACGCTCAAGCCGAGCTTGTCGTTGAAGAAGGCTTCCGCTTCTGACGAGGCGAAGCGCAGATCGTCCGGGCCGATTTCGAAGACGTCGCCAAGCACCCGGAGCTTGCCGAGCTGCAGGTCGGGCAGGCTGCGCGAGCCGATGACGAAGGCGACGTTTGCCGGCGCCTGCCGGGTCAGACGCTCCGTGAACCGCTTCACCGCCGGCGCCTCGACGGCGTGGTAATCGTCGAAGAACAGGGTGATGTCGGCCTGGCGCGCCGCCAGACCCGCCACAAGTGCCGAGAGCACGACATCGAGCTGGGGGATCGGGCTCGACTGGAAGGCGAGGTCGAGTTCCGCCGGACTCTGGACCAGTTGGCGCAGCGCGCCCACCAGATGCGACAGGAAGGCGCCCTCGTCATTGTCCGTCGCTTCGCAAGACAGCCAAGCGGTCAGCCGACCGTGGCGCGCGACTTCCGCGGCCCATTGCGCCATCGTCGTCGATTTACCAAAGCCGGCCGGCGCGGCGAACAGCACGATGCGCGTGTCGATATGGCGCTCCAGCGTCGACAGGATGGTCTCGCGGCGAACCCATCGGCGATGGTGCGGCGACGCTTGGCTGACGGATTGCGGGGCTGTTCTCATCTAGGTCCGCGCAACTTGTCGCTTTTCCGGGGAAAGCGCGGCTCCCTTGCCATTGCTCCACTCCGTTTCGATCAGCGGAATCTGCGGTGCGGCATCGCGCGGCAAGGTTCCCTTGATCCGGGGATCGTCGACGATCTCAAATCCGGTCGCGAACGGCACGAACCCGCAGGCACTGTAGAACCCGATGACACTGTGATGATCGAAGCTGCTTGTATGCAGCCAGATGCGGCTCGGGTTGAGACACCATGCGAGGTCCAGTGCCCCGGCCATCAGCCGTTTGCCGAAACCCCTGCCGGTCAGGGACGGGAACAGGCCAAAATAGATGATCTCGATCTCGCTGCTGTCGGCGACGAAGAATTCGACCATACCGAGATGGGCGCCGGTCTCGTCATGGCCGTAGTAGAGATGCTGGCGCGGGTCGGCGAAATGCTCGGTGATTTCGGCATCGGACATTTCGGAAACACGGTCCCAAAGCCAGGGCGCGCCGATCTCGAGGAAGATCGCCCGATAGGAAGCGCAGTCGGGCGTCGTGATCCGTGTCATGGCCAAGGGGTGCGCGAGATCGGGCTGCGGCGAGCGCGCCTCCATCCACGTCACCGCATTGGCAAGCTTGCCCGCCGGCAGGCGATGGTAGCCAATGGCGAGATCGGTGATTTCGGCCGGCATCGTGTCTTCGGTGATCAACGCATTCCCCGTCATGTCTTCCAGAGATAGCAGTATCGGCTTGCTGCATCCGATGCCAACTCCCCAAGACCATGGCAGCATCGAACGGCAAACCCTGGACTGAAAGTTTGGCGCGTATGCCTCTTGCATTTCACAGGAATGGCATATGAGATATGATACACCATTCAGAAGAAAGTGAAATATGATGCCTGAGCGGATTGCGGACGAGGCCATTCTGAGCGCGGTCGATGACGGCTTCGCGCGGCAGGTAGCGTTTCTGCAAGACCTCGTGCGTTTTCCTTCGCAGCGTGGCGAGGAACATGCCGCACAATCGTTCATGGCGGCTGCCTTTGAGGCTGACGGCTATGCCGTCGACATGTGGCGCGTCGATGTCGATGCGATTCGCGACCTGCCGGGTTTTTCACCCGTGGCAGTTTCTTATGACGACACCTTCAATGTCGTTGCCACGCATACGCCGCGAAACGCGACCGGCCGCTCGCTGATCCTCAACGGCCATATCGATGTCGTGCCGACCGGACCGTTCGACAGCTGGGTGCGCGATCCCTACGACCCGGTGATCGAGGACGGCTGGATGCATGGCCGTGGCGCCGGCGACATGAAGGCCGGCCTGTCCGCCTGCCTCTATGCGCTGGCCGCATTGCGCAGCCTTGGCTATCAGCCGGCCGCGAACGTGTATCTCCAGTCGGTGGTCGAGGAAGAATGCACCGGCAATGGCGCGCTTGCCTGCCTGCAGCGCGGCTACCGCGCCGACGCCGCCTTCATTCCCGAACCGCTGGAGCCGAGGCTGATGCGGGCGCAGGTCGGGCCGATCTGGTTCCGGGTCGAGGTCGACGGCGACCCGCAGCATGCGTCGGGTGCATTTTCGGCCGGGGCCAATGCCATCGAAAAGGCATTTGTCATCATCCAGGCGCTGAAGCAACTCGAAATCGTCTGGAACGCGCGCAAGGTCGACGACAAGCATTTCCATGATCACCCGCACCCGATCCGCTTCAATCTCGGCAAGATCGAAGGGGGCGAATGGACATCGAGCGTTCCGGCGCGATGTGTCTTCGAGATGCGCGTCGCCACCTATCCCGGCCAGAGGCTCGAAGACGCGAGAGCCGAGCTCGAGGCCTGTATCGCCGAAGCGGCGCGTGCCGATCCGTTCCTGGCCAATCGTCCGCCGAGCCTCACCTACAACGGCTTCATGGCCGAAGGCTATGTGCTGGAGGGTGCCGACGAGATGGAATCCGTGCTGCGCCGCAGCCATACCGCCGTCTGGGGCGAGCCGCTGACGGAACACGTCACCTCGGCGACGACGGATGCACGCTTCTTCGGCCTCTATGCCGACACGCCGGCGATCGTCTATGGCCCGATCTGCCGCATGCCGCATGGTTATGACGAGGCGGTCGATCTCGACTCGGTGCGCAAGGTCACCCAGACCATCGCGCTGTTCATCGCCGACTGGTGCGGGCTTGAACCTATCGAGGCTAAGCCATGAATGCGGCCGTCCCCGATGCGTTCGGCGAAACACTCGCCGAGGACGCGCCTGATGTTTCGGCGGCCGAAGCGCTTGCCATCCTGCGCCGGCACTACGGGCTGACCGGCACCGCGCGTCCGCTGCCTGGCGAACGCGACCACAATTTCCACATCCAGGCCGACGGCGAGCGTGAGTTCGTTCTAAAGATCTCCCATCCGGCGGAAGAGGCCGGCTTCACCGATTTCCAGAACAAGGCGCTCGACCACATCTTTGCAGTCGACCCCACCTTGCCGGTTCCCTCGGTGCGCAAAAGCCTTGAAGGCGAGCCGCAATTTGCGGCCAGTGTTGGTGGATCGGCGCCGCGAATCATCCGGCTGGTGACTTATCTGCCCGGTCAGCTGCTGTCGCGCTCGCCGACTTCGGAGGCGCAGGATCGCAATCTCGGCATCTTCCTCGCCCGCCTTGGCCGGGCGCTGCGCGGCTTCTTCCACCCGGCCGCCGGCAACGACCTGCTCTGGGACATCCGCAAGGTCGCCAAGACACGGCCAATGATGGCGCATATCAGTGATCCGAGCCGGCGGGCGATGGTCGAGCGCGCGATCGACTCCTTCGAGCAGCATGCGGCGCCGGTCATCCCCACCCTGCGCGCGCAGATCGTCCACAACGACATGAACTCCTACAATGTGGTGATGGACGCGTCGCGGCCGGAGATCGTCAGCGGCATCCTCGATTTCGGCGACATGATCCATTCGCCGCTGATCTGCGACCTCGCCATCGGCGCCGTTTATCGCTGGCCGGCGCAAGGTCATCCGCTTGCGCCGGCGGTGCGCTTTGTCGCCGGCTATCAGTCGGTGCAGCCATTGGAGGCCGAAGAGATCGGCATTCTCTTCAATCTGATCCGTGCCCGCCTTGCGCTCATCGTCAACATCGCCAGTTGGCAGGCCGAGCGTTTCCCGGCCAAACGCGACTACGTGCTGCGCCTCGCCACCGAGGTCTGGGCTTCGCTCGAAAAGCTTGATGGTCTGTCATCCACCGATGCCCGCCGCTATTTTCTCGACAATTCCAATCCGGAGTAAATGCTCGTGTCCCAGTCCTCGCCATATCCTTCAAATGCCGACGCGGCTGCATCGGAGCGCGCGCTGCTCGAGCGCCGCGCCAGGCTGCTCGGGCCGACTTACCGCGCCTTCTACCGCAATCCGATCCATCTGGTGCGTGGCAGCGGTGTGTGGCTCTACGATGCCCAGGGTCGCAGATTCCTCGACGCCTACAACAACGTCGCCTCGGTCGGACACTGCCATCCGCGTGTCGTCGAGGCGCTTTCGGGGCAGGCCGCCACGCTTAACACCCACACACGCTATCTCAGCGAGATCATCCTCGACTACGCGGAGAAACTTCTCGGCACCGTGCCGGCCCATCTCGGCCATGCCATGTTCACCTGCACCGGCAGCGAGGCCAACGACCTCGCCATCCGCATCGCCCAGCATTCCAGCGGCGGCACCGGGGTGATCATCACCGACTTTGCCTATCACGGCGCCACCATCGCGACGGCGCAGCTGTCGCCGGCGGCGGTCGGGGCAAAGGGCGTGCCCGCGCAGCACCGCACCGTGACAGCGCCGGACACGTTCCGCGACCATGGCCGGGCCGCACATGATTTCGCCAGAAATGTCGCTGCCGCCATCGAAGATATGCGCGCAAAGAATATCCGGCCGGCCGCATTGCTTCTCGACTCGGCCTTTTCCAGCGATGGCATCTTCTTTCCGGATGCGGCGGTAATGCGCGAGGCGGCCGACCATGTAAAAAAGGCCGGCGGCATCGTCATTGCCGATGAGGTCCAGTCTGGCTTCGGCCGGCTCGGCCAGGGCATGTGGGGCTTCGCGAATTACGGCGTCGAGCCCGACATCGTCACGATGGGCAAGCCGATCGGCGATGGGCACCCGATGGGTGCCGTGCTGGTGCGGCCGCAACTTGTCGCCTCCTTCGGCTCGAACACCGGTTACTTCAACACTTTTGGCGGCAATCCGGTCGCTGCCGCCGTCGCCCTCGCCGTTCTGGAGGTGATCGAAGGCGAAGGACTGATCGAGAATGCGCGCAATGTCGGCGCCTATACGGCTGAGCTGCTGCGCGCCCTGCAGAGCCGGCATGGCGCGGTCGCCGATATCAGGCACAACGGCCTCTATTTCGGTGTCGAGCTGACGGCGGACGGTGACGAGGCGCTGGCCGCCACCAAGACATCGGCGGTCGTCGAAGCCATGCGCGAGGACGGCGTGCTGATCTCGTCCTGCGGTCCGCGCGGCAATGTGCTGAAGATCAGGCCGCCACTGCCGTTTGCCAGGGACAATGCCGAGCAACTGGCCGAGACGCTCGATCGCGCTTTGTCGAACTGGTGATCGGAGCGGGCCGCGCATGCTGAAGCTCGAACATCAGACCCTGAATGACCGCGCCTATGGTGCGCTCAAGCAGGAATTGATTTCGGGTGGTTTCAGCCCGGGGCAGACGCTGGTTATACGCAAGCTCGCCGAGACGTTCGGCATCTCGACCACGCCAATCCGCGAGGCGCTGCAGCGGCTTGTCGCCGAGCGACTGCTCGAGATGCAGAACAACCGCTCGGTCATCGTGCCGTTGCTGTCCGCGCCTGCCTTCGAGGAACTGACGCGCATCCGTATCGCCGTCGAGGGACTGGCGGGCGAGATGGCGGCGACCAGGATGAGCGAAAGCGGGCTGGCTGACATACAGGCGACGCTCGCCGGCATGCAGCGTGCCATCGAGGCCGGCGACGCCAGGGCCTATCTCTCGTTGAACGAGGCGTTCCACTTCGCCATCTACCAGCATGCCGGCGCGCCGATCCTTTTGAACATGATCCGCGACCTCTGGGGGCGGGTTGGGCCTTATCTCAAGCTGCTGATGCAGGCCGATCGCTACATCCCGCACTCCAACGACGCGCATCGCAAGATCGTCGCCGCACTGGAGCAGCGCAGCGG
>NZ_RZOM01000490.1:0-4433 GCF_003999175.1 Mesorhizobium sp. M7A.F.Ca.ET.027.03.2.1
AATGGGCGGTGCGCTTCCATGCCCATCCGCTCGGCTTCATCGACCACAAGCACAGGAAACTGGTTCGCCGCAGCGCCGCGCCAACCCAACCGCTTGGCGCTGCCGCGAACCCATCATAAGGGGGAAAACTGTTACCTATCTATCCGGTTCAAACTGTTACCCATCTATCGGCTGGACACTCAGGCTTCCCCAAACACCCGCTTGAAGATCGTGTCGACATGCTTGGTGTGATAGCCCAGGTCGAATTTCTCGCGGATTTCGGCTTCCGGCAGCGCTGCGGTCACTTCCTTGTCGGCCAAAAGTTCCTCAAGGAAATCAGCGCCTTGCTCCCACACTCTCATGGCGTTGCGCTGCACCAGCCGGTAGGAGTCTTCGCGCGACAGGCCGGCTTGGGTCAGCGCCAGCATGACGCGCTGCGAATGCACGAGGCCGCGGAACTTGTTCATGTTCTTCAGCATGTTGTCGGGATAGACGAGCAGCTTGTCGACGACGCCGGTCAGCCGTGACAGTGCGAAATCGAGCGTCACGGTGGCATCCGGGCCGATCATGCGCTCGACCGAGGAGTGCGAGATGTCGCGCTCGTGCCAGAGCGCCACATTTTCCATCGCCGGCAGCGCCATGGAACGCACCATGCGGGCAAGACCGGTGAGGTTTTCGGTCAGCACGGGGTTGCGCTCGTGCGGCATGGCCGACGAGCCCTTCTGGCCCGGCGAAAAATACTCTTCCGCTTCCAGCACTTCGGTGCGCTGCAAATGCCGGATTTCGATCGACAGCCGTTCGACCGACGAGGCGATGACGCCGAGCGTGGCAAAGAACATGGCGTGGCGGTCGCGCGGGATCACTTGCGTCGACACCGGCTCGGGTTTCAGGCCGAGCTTTGCCGCCACATGCTCCTCGACATAGGGGTCGATGTTGGCGAAGGTGCCGACCGCGCCCGAAATCGCGCAGGTGGCGATGTCTTCGCGCGCGTGCACCAACCGCTCGCGGCAGCGCGAGAATTCGGCATAGGCCTGCGCCAGCTTGACGCCAAAGGTCGTCGGCTCGGCATGGATGCCATGGCTGCGGCCGATGGTGACGGTGTCCTTGTGCTCGAAGGCGCGGCGCTTAAGCGCTGCAAGCAAGCCATCGATATCGGCGAGCAGGATGTCGCTGGCCCGGGTAAGCTGTACGGCAAAGCAGGTGTCGAGAACGTCGGACGAGGTCATGCCCTGGTGGATGAAACGGGCGTCCGGTCCGACGAATTCGGCAAGATGGGTCAGGAAGGCGATGACGTCATGCTTGGTGACGCGCTCGATCTCGTCGATCGCCTCGACATCGAATTTTGCCGCCCCGCCCTTTTCCCAGATGGTTTTTGCCGCTTCCCTGGGAATGACGCCGAGTTCGGACAGCGCGTCGCAGGCATAGGCTTCGATCTCGAACCAGATGCGGAACCGGGTTTCTGGCGACCAGATGGCGACCATTTCCGGCCGGGAATAGCGAGGGATCATCGGTCAGTCCTGACATATCGAGAAGTTTGCCCGCGTCCTAACAGAGGCGAGCAAAATGCTCAACGCTGCTGGCGCGCAAACCAGACGCCCGCGGCAAACAGAGCGATGAAACCAACTGGAAAATAGAGCCGGATGCCCAGCACCACGAACTGGTAGAGCGCAATCAGCGTCGTGAAGACGAACTGGAGGACCCAGGTGCGGGTGAAAGCAGGGGCGTGCCACTCGGCGTAGTAGGAGCGGTACTGCAGGGCAAAGAGCCCGGCGGTCAGGCCGATCGTCGCCGCGGCTAGGCACACGAAGGCCGCGGCAAAGGCGACTTCCCAGCGTCTTCCCTGCGAGACCAGCCGCGCCGCGAACAGGCCGATGGGAAAAGCCAGCGCAGCTCCCACCGCAAACAGCGCGGTGACAATGCGGATTTTCGCCGGCGTCTCCCAGTCGTCCAACAACAGGGCGACGAGCGCGCTGGCGCCCATCGTCGTGGCCCATAGCAAGGCGCCATAAAACGCTGTGCGCGGCGTCGGTATCGCGCGGCGAAGGCGGTTCAGCGAACGATCGCGCGGGGCGGGTGGGACAAGCGGTGTCACAGGCGGCCGGTCACCGCGATCCAGCGAAAGTCCGGGCCTTCAAAGCCGTATTGGCGCACCGCGATCAGCACGGCATAGGCGCTGAGACTGTCCATCGAAAAGGTCTGCACAGCGCCGATGCGGTAGCCGTTCGGGCAACCCCGGCTTTTCGGTATCGACTTGTCCTCGTGCAGCAGCTTGGTCGTGCCGCCATCCTGCGCCTCGATACGCAGCAGCCGGAAGCCGTTGATCTCGCCCTGGCTCTCGCAGCCCTCGGTGTTGTTCATGCCGAGATCGTCGAGCCGAAACTCGAGCGGTGGGTCGACCGGCGAAAAGATCGGGCGCGGGTTGACTGCCATCCGGTGCGGATCGGCCGAAAGTTCGGTCACCGGGTTGAAGCCGGCGGTGATGCCGCGATTGGCGTCCAACTCGGCCTGACTGACAATGGCTTCGCCTTTTTGCCGGGCCTGAAGGCGCGCCGCATCCAGTTTGGCATTCTCGTCCTCAAGCCGGACCCGGATCGGCGTGCCCTTGAGAAAGCTGTCGGTGCTGGTGTCGATGTAGTAGCGGTTGGCATAGGGAAAACCCGATCCATCCTGCACGCCATATTCCTCGAAAGCAAAGACGCTGCCGTCCTTGGTGAAGCCGAGGATTTCAAGTTCGGCGACATCGCCGGCATGAGCCGCGATCGAGGTGGCAAACTGTGCAAGCAGGCCAACGGCAAACAGAAAGAGCATTCGCATCGGTCTTCACCCCCGTGATCGTCTCAATCCCCTAGCACGCCGAAATCAAAACGTCGTGCGGTGCGAAAGCCGATGCATCCAATCGGCCCGTCATTTGTTATCGTCGGCAGTCCCAATGGAGACCACCATGACCGACACCAGCAAAATTCGCGAGCATATGGAAGTCGTCGGCGCCGACGGCGTGCATGTCGGCACTGTCGACAAGGTCGATGGCCAGCGCATCAAGCTGACCAAGGCCGATAGCGGCGAGGGCGCTCACAAGGGCCATCATCACTATATTCCCCTGAGCCTGATTGCCGAAGTCGACGGCAAGAAGGTCTGGCTGTCGGCGAATTCCGATGTTGCGGTGACGTTCGAGGAAGAAAAGTCCGATCGGGTCTGATTATCGCTTCACCTCAGGCGTGACGACCAGACCGGAAACAGATCGTTTTCGGCAGGGGTTGCCGCATAGACGCCGCGGCTGATGGCGCGCGCCATGGTGGCGCCGGCGGCGGCGTAGAGATCGATTGCCGCATCGGCGGAGAGTTCGATACCGCTCGTGCCGGTCGCCAGTGCGAACACAAGGTCGCCATCGGCCGGTGTGTGCGTCGGCCATATCGCGCGCACGAACCCGTCATGCGCCGATATCGCCAGGCGCTTGGCGGCAGCCTTTGTGAGCACCGCATCGGTGGCAATGACGGCGATGGTGGTGTTGCCGCCGGTCTCCGTCTGCTGGCCAAAATGCTTGTCGCGGTGTTTCAAAAGGATCTGCTTCGCCTCGTCCGGCATCGGCGAGGGATAACCAAGCCCGCCGAATTCGTCGCCGATTTCGAACGGTGCCGCCCAGAAATGGCGGGTTCGGCTGATGCTCACCGAGCCGGTCGGATTGACGGCGGCCAGCGCACCGACGGTGACGCCGCTATCCAGCAGCGTCGAGGCGGAGCCGAGGCCGCCTTTTAGCCCCGAGGTCAGCGCGCCGGTGCCGGCCCCAATCGTGCCAAGCTGGAAATCGGCGGTGGCGGTTTGCGCGGCTTCATAGCCAAGCTCGCGGTAGGGCGGATAACGGCCCCAATCCTTGTCGCCGCCATTGCGCAGGTCGAACAGGATCGCCGACGGCACGATCGGCACGCGAAAGCCACCGACCTCCAGGCCGATGCCGCGTTCGCGCAATGCCGCCTGCACGCCGGACGCCGCGTCGAGGCCGAAAGCCGAACCGCCTGAAAGCACGACGGCGTGCACCACATCGACGGAATTGTGCGGTTCGAGCAGGTCTGTCTCGCGGGTGCCCGGCGCGCCGCCCAGGATCTGAACGCCGGCCACTGTCGGCGTGTCGCAAAGCACGGTCGTGACGCCGGACTTCAGGCTGGCGTCGGACGCATTGCCGACGCGCAGGCCGGCAACGTCGGTGATCAGGTTGCGTGGGCCGGTGCGAAACATCAGTTGCTTTCCAAGGGCGCGAAGCGCGTGCCGTCGAAACGGAAGACGCGGTAGGGACTCTGGCTGAGGTCGCCTTTTGCATCAAAGCGGATCGGCCCGATCGCCGTGGTGAAATCCTGTCCGGTCAGGGCCTCCGTCAGCGGCTTGCCCGAGCTTTCGGACAAGCCTGATGCTGCCTTGGCGATTTCGACCGCCGCAAAGGCCGGCAGCGCATAGCCGTCAGG
>NZ_RZOM01000491.1:0-4430 GCF_003999175.1 Mesorhizobium sp. M7A.F.Ca.ET.027.03.2.1
CTGGTGATGCTCTCCATTCGGGCCAGATCACCTCGCTGGACCTGATGTATCGTGACGGCTGGACAGTTACCGGCGGCATTGGCCACAAGTTCAACGATCAGTGGAGTGCTGCCGGCCAGCTTTCCTGGGATCGCGGCACGTCGCATGGCTATGGCTCGCAGACCGATACCTGGACACTGGGCGGCGGCGTCGCCTTTACGCCCAAGCCGAACATCGAAGTGCGTCTGGCCGGCGCGGTTGGGGTGCTGACCAGCGGCCATTCTGGAGCGTTGGCTGGTGAGAGCGGATACGTCGCCGGCACGGATGTCAGCTACGACTTCGGCAACGATCTGGTCACGGCGATTTCAGGTGGCCTTAAGATCAAGTTCTAAGTCTCTGACAATTATAACAAAAGGCCGGGGATTACCCGGCCTTTTTTGTTTGGGATCGCATCGCCCGATTTGTCTCATCCAAGCTGCGTTGCATATTATCCGTAGCGCTTTCGCCTCCTGCTATTGTGATGTTTTGGCAACAGTTTCTGAGCAACCCCTGCGCTGGAAGCCGGGCTGAGGAAATTGCCTATTTCCCGCCATAAACCCGGCGCACCTCGATCTTGTCTCGGGACACGCGCCAAAAGGCTCGGCGAGGGGGCAGCCGCTCCGCCCCATTTGCAGGGAAGATGGGGCAAGGAAGAATATGGACGCCAAAGTCATCTCCAAGGCTAAGCTCCCTAGCCGCTATGTGACCGTCGGTCCGGCGCGTGCGCCGCATCGTTCCTATCTCTATGCCATGGGTTTGTCGGCGGCCGAGATTGCGCAGCCGCTGGTCGGGGTCGCCTCCTGCTGGAACGAGGCGGCGCCCTGCAACATCTCGCTGATGCGTCAGGCGCAGGTGGTCAAGAAGGGCGTCGCGTCCGCCAGCGGCACGCCGCGCGAATTCTGCACCATCACCGTCACCGACGGCATCGCCATGGGTCACCAGGGCATGAAGTCGTCGCTGGTGTCGCGCGAGGTCATCGCCGATTCGGTCGAACTCACCATGCGCGGCCATTGCTACGATGCGCTGGTCGGGCTGGCCGGCTGCGACAAGTCGCTGCCCGGCATGATGATGGCCATGGTGCGGCTCAACGTGCCGTCGATCTTCATCTATGGCGGTTCGATCCTGCCCGGCAGCTATCGCGGCCGCCAGATCACCGTGCAGGATGTGTTCGAGGCGGTCGGTCAGCACTCGGTAGGCACCATCGACGATGCCGAACTTCTCGAAATCGAGCAGGCGGCCTGCCCGTCGGCCGGCTCCTGCGGCGCCCAGTTCACCGCCAACACCATGGCCACCGTTGCCGAGGCGATCGGCTTGGCGCTGCCCTATTCCTGCGGCGCGCCGGCACCCTATGAAATGCGCGACCGGTTCAATTTCGCCTCCGGCGAAAAGATCATGGAACTGATCGCGAAAAACATCCGGCCGCGCGACATCGTCACGCTGAAGGCGCTGGAGAATGCGGCGACCGTGGTCTCGGCCACCGGCGGTTCGACCAACGCGGCACTGCATCTGCCGGCGATCGCCCACGAGGCCGGCATCAAGTTCGACCTGTTCGACGTGGCCAAGATCTTCGAGAAGACGCCTTACATCGCCGACCTCAAGCCGGGCGGCAAATATGTTGCCAAGGACATGTTCGAGGCCGGCGGCATTCCGCTGCTGATGAAGACGCTGCTCGACCACGGCTATCTGCATGGTGATTGCATGACCGTGACTGGCCGCACTTTGGCCGAAAACATGCAGCACGTTGTCTGGAATGAGCATCAAGATGTGGTCCGCCCGGCCAACACACCCATTACCCAAACCGGCGGTGTCGTGGGCTTGAAGGGAAACCTTGCCCCCGAAGGCGCGATCGTGAAGGTTGCGGGCATGGCGGAGTTGAAGTTCTCCGGCCCGGCACGCTGCTTCGATTCGGAAGAGGAATGTTTCGAGGCGGTGACGCATCGCAACTACAGGGAAGGCGAGGTTCTCGTCATTCGCTACGAAGGACCGCGCGGCGGCCCCGGCATGCGCGAGATGCTGTCGACGACGGCAGCGCTGTACGGCCAGGGCATGGGCGGCAAGGTGGCGCTGATCACCGACGGGCGCTTCTCGGGCGCGACGCGCGGTTTCTGCATCGGCCATGTCGGCCCCGAGGCAGCCGTGGGCGGCCCGATCGGGCTGCTCAGGGATGGTGACGTGATCTCGATCGACGCGGTGAACGGCACGATCGACGTGGCGTTGTCCGATAGCGAACTGGCGGCGAGGGCAAAGACATGGAAGGCGCGCACGACCGACTATCAGTCGGGCGCGATATGGAAATATGCACAGACGGTAGGGCCGGCGCGCGATGGCGCGGTGACCCATCCGGGCGGTGCGAAAGAAACACACTGTTATGCGGACATCTGAGTTGTTGAGGTCGTCTGTCTTTTCGGCACTGGTCGTGGCCGCCACATTTGGCGCGACCTTTGGCGCCGTGGGCCAGGCCATGGCCTTCGACGACAAGGTATTCGACGACAAGACCGGGGTGAAGCCGCAATCCAGCCCTTGGGCGGTCTTCCAGTTCGGCTTCTCCGCCTACAAGAACGGCCACAAGGAACAGGCTGCCGAGGCCTACAAATACGCTGCCGAAAATGGCCAGATCGGTGCCACCTGGAAGCTTGCCCGCATGTATGCCGAGGGCGACGGCGTGGCGCGCGACGACTATGAGGCGTTCAAGTTCTTCTCCGAGATCGTCGACCAGGACGTCGAGCCCGGCTCGCCTGAGGAAAGCTATGTCTCCGACGCGCTGGTGGCGCTTGGCGACTATTTGCGCACGGGCATTCCCGGCAGCCCGGTCGCCGAGAACGAGGTGGCGGCCCAGGAATATTACATGCGCGCCGCCGCCAACTACCGCAATCCGAACGCGCAGTTCGAGATGGGGCAGATGTTCTTGAAGGGCGAGGGCGGCGTGAAGGCCAGTGTCAAGCAGGCCGGGCGCTGGTTCCAACTCGCCGCCGAGAAAGGCCATGCCGGCGCCCAGGCGACACTGGGCCATTTGTTGTTCCAGAGCGGCAAGATCGTTCGCGGCCTGGCGATGATGACGGCAGCGCTCGAACGCGCTTCGCCGGCTGACCAGCCCTGGATCCGCGGCATGCAGGAAGAGGCATTCGCCACCGCCGGCGAGGCCGACCGCCGCACCGCGATCTCGCTGGCCGATGATATCCTCACCAAGGGCAACAACGCGGACCAGTAGTCTCGCGGCTGCGTCAGCTTCACCAGCAGCACTCGATTGTCGATCGCGATCAGTTCTCGATCGGCTCCGTCGGCACCATGCTGGGCGCCGGCATCGAGATCGGCGTGACATGGTGGTGTGGCGCCAGCGTGTTTTCCGGGCAGCTATCCCCGATGTTCGTCCACGATGTGTTGTTGAGCACCATGTCGCAGCGGGCCAGATGGCTCCGGTCGGCAACCGTCAGGCAGGCGACCTGGCCAAGCTGGTAGGATTTTCCATTGGCCAGGCATTCCTGGTCGGCAAATGCCGCACCGGGAGCGGCCATGGCAAATGCCAGGCCGACAAAGATGAAATCGTGTGCTCATGCAACCCCAGCCGCCAGGACCGCAACGAACGGCGCAAAATGTGGCGATATGAGGTCCAGCGCCTGCGTGCCCGGCGAGGGTTCTCTCAGGCCGGCTGAAGCGCGAGATCGATCGCCACCGGGACGTGATCGGACGGTTTTTCCCAGGCGCGCACGTGCTTTTCGATCGACGCGGAAGAAAACCGGTTGGCGGCTTCCGGCGACAAAAGCAGGTGGTCGATGCGGATGCCGTTGTTCTTCTGCCAGGCGCCGGCCTGATAGTCCCAGAACGTATAGGTGTCGGGCGCGTCGGTGACCGCGCGCACCGCCTCGGTGAAACCAAGGTTGAGCAGCCGCCGGAAGGCTTGTCGCGTCTGCGGCTGGAACAGGGCGTCGCCCAGCCAGTTCTCCGGAAACCGCGCGTCGATCCGCTCGGGAATCACGTTGTAGTCGCCGGCGAGCACCAGGGCCTCCTCCAGCCTCAGCCGTTCTTCAGCCCAGCGCTCCAGCCGCGCCATCCAGGACAGCTTGTAAGGAAACTTCTTCTCGTCATCGATCGGATTGCCGTTCGGCAGATAGAGCGAGGCGACGCGCAAGGCACCCTTGTCGGTTGAGAAAACGCCTTCGATGAAACGCGCCTGTTCATCGGCATCGTCGCCGGGCAGGCCCCGGATGACTTCGTCGAAGCGCAGCTTCGACAACAGGGCGACGCCGTTGAAACCCTTTTGGCCATGGGTTTCGACATTGTAGCCAAGCGCCTCGATCTCGGCGCGCGGGAATTGCTCGTCGACGGTCTTGATCTCCTGCAGGCAGACGATGTCGGGTGCGCTCTCGGTCAGCCAATGGGTGAGATTGCCAATGCGGGCGCGGACACCGTTGATG
>NZ_RZOM01000492.1:0-4420 GCF_003999175.1 Mesorhizobium sp. M7A.F.Ca.ET.027.03.2.1
AAAATGGTGAGGCCGCATGTCGCCATCGTCACCATGATCGCGGCGGCGCATCTCGGCTTTTTCCGCAATCTCGACGAGATTGCCAAGGCCAAGGCCGAGATTTTCGAAGGGCTGGAGCCCGAGGGGGCCGCCATCCTCAACCGCGATGATGCGCGCTTCAAGCTGCTCGACAAGATGGCCCATGCCGCCGGTGTCGAGCACGTCTACGGCTTCGGCGAGAATGCGCGCTCTACCTTCAAGCTCACCAAATGCGAACTGCATGCGGATCATTCCGACATCATCGCCAGGATCGGCGGCCACGAAGTGGCGGCGCGGATCGGCGCGCCCGGCCGCCATATGGTGCAGAACGTGCTGGCGGTGCTGGGTGCGGCGCATCTGGTCGGCGCCGATCTCGACAAGGTGGCTTCAGCACTGGCCGATCTTTCGGCCGAACGCGGGCGCGGCAAGCGCCATGTGCTGCGCCATCCCGGCGGCTCGACTTCGAGCTACCCAGGTGGACTGATCACGCTGATCGACGAAAGCTACAACGCCAATCCGGCATCGATGGCTGCTGCCATGGCATTGCTCAACGCGACGCCTGTGACGGGCGAGGGCCGCCGCATCGCCGTGCTCGGCGACATGCTCGAACTTGGCGACCACTCGGCCAAGCTGCATGCAGCCCTTGCCGATCTCATCGTCAGCTCGGGCACGCAGACCGTCTTTCTCGGCGGCCCGGAAATGCGGGTGCTGGCAGAAGCGCTGCCGGCTGAGATCAAGACGGAATACCGCGCCGGTGTCGAGGAGTTGAAGCCGGTGCTGCTTGCCGCGCTCAAGCCGGGCGACGTGGTGATGATCAAATCGTCGAAGGGCATCGGCTTTGCAAAACTGGTCGATGCGCTGCTGGGCAAATTCCCGGCTGAATCGACAGCCAGAAAACAGACCTAGGTCGGGGGACGAAAAGCGCATGTTTACACTGCTCGTCGATTTTGCGGACAAGGTCTCGGTCTTCAATGTCTTCCGCTACATCACCTTCCGCACCGGCGGGGCGCTGATCACGTCGGCGCTGATCGTCTTCATCTTCGGGCCGACCATCATCAATTCGCTGCGGCTGCGGCAAGGCAAGGGCCAGCCGATCCGCGCCGACGGACCGCAGACGCATTTCAAGAAGGCCGGCACGCCGACCATGGGCGGACTGATGATCCTGTCGGGCATTATCGGCTCGTCGCTTTTGTGGGCCAACCTGTCGAGCATCTATGTCTGGGTGGTGCTGCTGGTGACGCTGGGCTTCGGCTCGATCGGCTTCTACGACGACTATCTGAAGGTGACCAAGCAGTCGCATCTCGGCTTTTCCGGCAAGGCAAGGCTGGCGCTTGAATTCGTCATCGCCGGCATCGCCGCCTGGGTGATCATGCACAATGGCCAGGCGCCGTTCTCTTCGTCGCTGACGTTTCCCTTCGCCAAGGAATTCATCGTCAATCTCGGCTGGTTCTTCATTCCGTTCTCCTGCTTCGTCATCGTCGGAGCAGGCAATGCTGTGAACCTCACCGACGGTCTGGACGGGCTGGCGATCGTGCCGATCATGATCGCGGCGGCCTCCTTCGGCGTCATCGCCTATCTCTCGGGCAATGCGGTATTCGCTGAATATCTACAGATCCATTTCGTGCCCGGCACCGGTGAACTGGCGGTCGTGCTCGGCGCTGTCATCGGCGCCGGCCTCGGCTTCCTCTGGTTCAACGCGCCGCCTGCGGCGATCTTCATGGGCGATACCGGCTCGCTGGCCATGGGTGGCCTGATCGGCACCGTCGCGGTCGCCACCAAGCACGAGATCGTGCTGGTCATCGTCGGCGGATTGTTCGTCGTGGAAATCCTGTCAGTCATCATCCAGGTCGGCTACTTCAAGATGACCGGCAAGCGGGTGTTCCTGATGGCGCCGATCCACCATCATTTCGAAAAGCTCGGCTGGACCGAAAGCCAGGTGGTGATCCGCTTCTGGATCATCGCCGTCATCCTGGCGCTGGTCGGCCTGTCGACCCTCAAGCTGAGATAGGAAGCCCTTTGATCCCCGCCGCATCCTTTTCAGGCAAGCGCGTTTCCCTCTTCGGGCTCGGTGGCTCGGGGATTGCGACGGCGCGCGCGCTGATCGAGGGCGGCGCGGACGTGCTGGCCTGGGACGACAATCCCGAAAGCGTTGCCAAGGCCGCTATTGCCGGTATTGCGACCGCTGATTTGCGCGGCGCCGACTGGGCGAAATTCTCGGCTTTCGTGCTGTCGCCGGGCGTCCCGCTGACGCATCCCAAGCCGCATTGGACGGTGGAGCTGGCGCGCGGTTCAGGCGTCGAGATCATCGGCGACATCGAGCTTTTCTGCCGCGAGCGGACGCTGAGCGCGCCAAATTCGCCTTTCATCGCCATCACCGGCACCAACGGCAAGTCGACGACCACCGCGCTGACCGCGCATATCCTGAAGGCCGCGGGACGCGATACCCAGATGGGCGGCAATATCGGCCGCGCGGTGATGACGCTCGATCCGCCCGAGCCCGATCGGCACTATGTGGTCGAATGCTCGTCTTACCAGATCGACCTCGCGCCCTCGATCAATCCGACGGCGGGCATCCTGCTTAACCTGACGCCCGATCATCTCGACCGCCACGGCACCATGCAGCACTACGCCGCGATCAAGGAGCGGCTGGTGGCCGGCAGCGAGACGGCGATCGTCGGCATCGACGATTCCTGGTGCGCGCAGATCGCCGAGCGGCTGGAGCGGGCGGGGCGGCATGTCACCCGCATTTCCAAGCGCCTGCCACTGACGGACGGCTATTTCGCCGATGGCACCAATCTGATGGAAGCGGTGCACGGCCGTTACAGCCGCGTCGCCTTCCTCGAAGGCATCGGCTCGCTGCGCGGCCAGCACAATGCCCAGAACGCGCTGGCGGCGGTCGCCGCTTGCCTCAAGGTCGGACTGGAGCTTGGCGAAATCCAGTCGGGGCTGGAAAGCTTTCCCGGCCTCGCTCACCGCATGGAGCAGGTCGGCCGCAAGGACCATGTGCTGTTCATCAACGATTCCAAGGCGACCAATGCCGATGCGGCAGCACCCGCGCTATCCAGCTTTACGCGCATCTACTGGATCGCCGGCGGCCTGCCCAAGGAAGGCGGCATCGAGCCGTTGCGCGGCTTCTTTCCGCGTATCGCCAAGGCCTATCTGATTGGCGAGGCGGCGCCGGCCTTTTCGGCGACGCTGGGCGAGGCAGTTCCCTACGAGATCTCAGGCACGCTGGCCGCCGCGGTCGAGCACGCCGCGCATGATGCCGCTAAGGACGACAGCGGCGAGGCGGTGGTGCTGCTGTCGCCGGCCTGCGCCAGTTTCGACCAGTTCAAGAATTTCGAAGTCCGCGGCGAAGCCTTCAGGCAAGCTGCGGATGCTATCGAGGGTGTGAAACCCATCGGAGGGGCACGATAATGCAAAGCCGTCTCGACAAAAGCCCGGTGGCAACCTGGTGGTGGACGATCGATCGCTGGTTCCTCGCGGCGTTCCTGTCGCTGATGGGGCTCGGCATCGTCTTGTCCTTCGCCGCCAGTCCGGCGGTGGCCGAACGCATCGGCCTCGACAGTTTCCACTTTGCCACCAGGCAGATCATCTTCACCGTGCCGGCGCTCGGTGTGATGCTGGCAGTTTCCTTCCTCGATTCCAGGCAGATCCGGCGCATGGCGCTGGCCATCCTGTGCCTGATGCTGGTGCTGATGGTGGCGGTGCTCTACATCGGCGTCGAGGTGAAGGGTGCGCGCCGCTGGGTGTCGCTTGCCGGCCTGTCGATCCAGCCGTCGGAATTCCTGAAGCCGGCCTTCGTCATCATGTGCGCGTGGCTTTTCGCCGAGCACAAGCGCCAGCCCGATATTCCGGGCAATCTGTTCGCCATGCTGCTGCTGGTGCTGGTCGTGTCGCTGCTGGTGGCACAACCGGACCTCGGCCAGACCATGCTGACGACCGGCACCTGGGGCATCATGTTCTTCATGGCCGGGCTGCCCTGGCTGTGGATCGTCGCGCTGGGTGCGGCCGGCGTCGGCGGCGTCTTTGCCGCCTATACGGTGTTCCCGCACGTTGCCCTGCGCATCGACAAGTTCCTCACCGGCGAGGGCGACACGTTCCAGGTCGACATGGGGCGCGAAGCGCTGATCAATGGCGGTTGGTTCGGAGTCGGACCGGGCGAGGGCACCGTCAAGCGCGTCATCCCCGACAGCCATGCCGACTTCGTCTTCTCGGTCGCGGGCGAAGAGTTCGGGCTGATCATGTGCTTCTTCATCATGTCGATCTTCGCCTTCATCGTGCTGCGCGGCCTCAACACGGCGCTGAAGGAGCATGACGATTTCACCCGCTATGCGGTCGGCGGCCTCGTCACCGTGTTCGGCCTGCAGGCTGTCATCAACATGTGCGTCAACCTCCAGCT
>NZ_RZOM01000493.1:0-4419 GCF_003999175.1 Mesorhizobium sp. M7A.F.Ca.ET.027.03.2.1
TCCTGTAAGCTATCGATACAGATCCGCCCGCGTCGGCGGCAGGCCGCTTGGACCACGCGCGCGCTTGGTCACGACGGTCTGGAAAATCTGCGCCGAGGCGCGTTCGAAGGTGATCGAACAGCCCGTCAGGTAAAGCAGCCATAGCCGTGCCTTGGCTTCGCCCACCTCGGCGATTGCCTCGTCGAACCTTTCGTGCAGCCGCTCCGCCCACAGTCTGCAGGTGCGGGCATAGTGCTCGCGCAGGTTCTCGACATCGTAGACGAGAAAACCATGCGCCTCGAGATTACCTGTTGTCATGCCGATCGTGTCGAGTTCGCCGCCGGGGAAGATGTATTTGAGCAGCGCCTTGTACTCCGGCCCCTTGCGCAGGGTCTTCTTCAATTCGCCCTTGCTGCGCCGGGTGATGGCGTGGTGCAGATAGATGCCGCCCGGCTTCAGCAGGCGATGAATGGTCTTAAAATAGGTGGCGTGGTTGGCGAGCCCGAGATGTTCGAACATGCCGATCGACGAGATCTTGTCGAACGAGCCGGTGAGTTCGGCATAGGATTTGATCTCGATGGTGATGCGGTCCTCCAGCCCTTCGGCGCGGATGCGTTCGCGGGCAAGATCGGTCTGCGCCTGCGACAGCGAGACACCGTGGCCGATAACACCATAGTTCTTCGCGGCATGGATGAGCATCGCTCCCCAGCCACAGCCGATGTCGAGCAGTCGTTCGCCAGGCTTCAGCCGGAGCTTGCGACAGATATGGTCGAGCTTGTCGATCTGTGCTTGATCGATGCCATTGGCGAAATCCTTGAAGTAGCCGCAGCTGTAGACCATGCGCTCGTCGAGGAAGAGCCGGTAGAAGGCGTTCGAAATGTCGTAGTGATGCTGGATCGCCTCCTGGCTCGAACCGCTGACATAAGGATTGCGCCCCGACAGATCGGTCCGCGCCGTCATCTGCTTGCGCGCCAAAAGCACGGAAGGCAGGTCGCGCAGGATCGCCATTTTCGGCAGCGATTTGAGCTTGGTTCTGAGCTTGCCTTGCGATGGCAGGGCGTAGAAGTCGAAAATCGTCCCGTCTTCGATGTCGATCGTTTTGGAAATCCACATCTCGATCAGCGTCGACAGGGACGGTCGCTTCACGATCTGCCAGACGATGTCCTGGTCGTTGATGGTGAGCACCGGACCCGTGGCGGGGCCGATCCGCTCTCCGGTCCATAGCCTGACGGCAAATCCCGGTTTCAATGTTTCGATCACCGTTCGAACGATGCGAGCGGCCTTTTCGGCTGCCTCCATGCGATTCCTCCGAATGCCGACCCCCGGAGCGGAAGTTTGCCCGGCCTGCCTGGCAACCGCAAGCCGGCTCGCACCAGGCCCGCCCGTAGGCTAATTTCAGACCCGCACCTTGTCTTTTGCTGCAATGCACCCCATCATGAGTATGTGTTCAACAAATCGAAAGGAGGTGATCCGATGTCGAGTGATTTCGTTTTCCAGAACGTGGCCTCAGCGGATTGCACTTTCGGGAAGCAGTCTTCCCGTTAAGGCGCGAAATGCGCGGCAGGTGACCCGATAGGTCGCCGCCATGGGCCGCGCCACGGACGGAAACACGGAAGGCCGCCGGCTTCGAAAGAAGCGGCGGCCTTTTCCGTTTGCGGACTACTGGGTCAATGCGACCTTTTCGGTGTTGCGAATGATCTCCTGAAAGGCATCGTCCAATTCGGCTCCGGTGGACACGTCGAAGAAATGCCTCTTGGCGGCGGAGGTATCCTTCGACGAACAGTCCTTCAGCACCGCCTTTGCCTGGTCCCGCTCGGTTGCCGACATGTCCTTGTCGTCCAGATCGAAGCCAATGGTGAAAATCTCGATGCCATCATTTTTCATGTTTTCGCACAGCGTTTCGGCGTTGCCGCGCGCAAGGTTGCCCTGGCTGTTGTACCTGTCCCCAGCCCCGGCGAAGGCGGTATTGAACTGGCCATCGGTCATCAGGATCGCGACCTTGGCGATCTTCTTCGGATCGGCATCCGAGGCGCCTTTGCCGAGACCGGCGTTCCTGATTGCAGTGCGCCATTGCGGCGACAGCATATAATAGGTCCACTGAATGGCGATCGCGCCGGCCGTGTAGCCATCGGCCTGGAAGTCCTCGATCGATTCAAGCAATGCATCGGAGTCGGCGGTCAGCGGGATCACTTCCGCATCAGGGCACCTGTTCATATCTCCGCCGAGATGATCGTCCCGGTTGACCAGGGCATAGTATTTCTTGCCGTTCCTGTCGGTGCGAACAGTGTCTGGGCCGTCGGCGCTCATATCCGCGTTGCCGTTCTTGTCCTTGCGCTCGGTGGCGCAATTGTCCGGGCGTGGCATCGCCGCGCCGACAATGGAGATGTAGTCGCTGAAGGACGGCAGCAGATTTTTGCCCGTCTTGGCGATGAGAAGCGGACTGCCGGCGACGGGTGGCAGCTCAGAGCTGCCTTGCTTCTCGGCATAGAGGTTTTCCGCCAGCTTGCCGGCGTTGACGCCAGACGCGTAAGGCACAATCGCTACGCGGATGCGGGGGTTCTGCGGATCCTGCTTCTGCAGCATCGTCAGAACAGCATTTTTTGCAGCAGCTTTCAGATCGCCGATCTTGTCGACCTTGCCGCGCTTGGCCATCGATCCCGTTATGTCCAGCATCATTGCCACTTCGACGGTCTTGTCCGAATAGAGCGCAGTTGTGGAAGCGGTGACGCGTTTCATGTCGCCCGTGCCAAAAATCGGAAAGTACAGCGCGACATCGATATGGGCGTCGGCCTGAACCGTCTTGGCAGTCCTGTTGACGATCAGCCTGTCGAGCACGATCTGGTCGGCCTGCAGAATGCCTGCTTGGCTGTTGGCGTCGAGAAAGGCCTGCACCGAATTGTCGGCATCGGCTTCCTTGATGACGCCGGTCGTCAGGTCGCGTGCCGTCGACGTGACCGCGGCGTCGACCACGCCTTGGAGGCTCGATCTGGCATTGTAGAGCTGCGATACGTTGACCGAGAAGCCCGCTGCCAGCGCCAAGACCGAGGCGCTAAGGCCGAACAGGACCGCGAAATTTCCACCGCGATCCCTGGCGAAGCCGCCGACCGCGTGAACAAGACCCCCGTAATTCCGCATCCTACAGCCTCCACTCGCCTCGGCCTCGTCGCCGCGGAAAGGGCAATGCAGGATTCCCGCCGGATGTCGCCTTGGCCTGGCGGAGAGCTCGCCTTCCAACAGCAAGTCGTTGTTTTTGTTGAGTTTTGGAACCCGCAAAGGTGAACGGTTGGTAAACGGGAACGCGCCGTGGCGCTCGCGTTTACCGGCCGCTTACCATGATCTGGCCCAAGGCATCGCGACGCCATCGACGGCGTCCTGTTGCGGCACAAGCTCACTGTGCCGAAGCGGACCATGTGTCCCGAAAGTTGCGCCTGGAAAGAACCTCGCTGCCACCCTGTCGCATCGGTAGGCGTCGCGATTACGCCAGCATCTGTGCGCTGACGGTCCTGTCGATGCCGTGGTAGGGCGGGTTGAACAGATTGCCTTCCTGTTCATAGGTCCACACCTTGAACAGGCTGAGCCGGTGGGGGCCGAAACTGTGCAGCAGCGGCACGTCGGTGGCGTCGCGGCCGCGGGCGATGACGATACGGCCGATTCTGGGCGTGTTGTGGCGAGGATCGAACGTGTACCATTTGCCGTCGAGGAACACTTCCAGCCACGCCGAGAAGTCCATCGGCGCCGGATCGGCTGGCACGCCGATATCGCCGAGATAGCCGTTCACGTAGCGTGCCGGAATATTCATGCAGCGGCAAAGCGCGATCGCCAGATGGGCGAAGTCACGGCAGACCCCGACGCGCTCCTCATGCGCCTGCGCCGCGGTGCGGGTCGAGCGCGCATAGCCATAGCCGAACGACAGCCGGTTGTGGACATAGTCGACGATCGCCTGCACGCGCGCCCAGCCGGACGGGATGTCACCGAAGAGCTGCCAGGCCAGGCTGCTCAGATGATCCGTCTCGCAATAGCGGCTGCCCAGGAGATAACCGAGAACTTCGTCGGGCAGATCCGCCACCGGCACTTCCCTGGCCAGGGTGTTTACCTCGTCCGTCTCGCCGCTGTCCTCTACGACCGCGTCGTACAGGATGCGAAAACCACCGGCGGGCGCTGTGAAGCGCCGGCAGGCATTGCCATGCAGATCGTGGTACAGTCTTGTCGGCACCGCGGGCGAGGTCAGCACCCGCGTCTGCCGCTTGATGTCGCCCTGCCTGTCCCGATGGATCTCGAGCACTGAAATCACCGGCGTGGCGGCTACGCATTCGATGGCGATTTCGTAGCCGAGCCGGATCAGCACCGTTGGTCCCCCTTCGATCGTTGTTGTGAGAAGCAGTCCTTCCCAAACGCCCGGAGGATATCGTGGTTCCCTGGGCCGATCGAAAAGCACGCCCC
>NZ_RZOM01000494.1:0-4403 GCF_003999175.1 Mesorhizobium sp. M7A.F.Ca.ET.027.03.2.1
AATCCATAGAGAGCGACCAGTTGACCCGCATCAGCACGCTTGCCGACAATGCCTACAAGAGCGCCGATGCCATTACCCAGGCGCTCGAGGCGGCCGGACTGCCCGTCGACAGCGATTTCGGCAAGGGCGACAGCGATGTCGGCGGACCGCTGATCCCGCTCGACAGCTCCATGATGTTCGACAGCAAGGTCAAGGAGTTGGACGAAGCGCTTGACGCCCTCGACCATCTCAAGAAGGAAGCGCGCCAGCTGCCGCTGACCAACCCCGCACCGGGCCACTCCGTCACCAGCCCGTTCGGCGTGCGCACCGACCCGATCCTCGGCACCGCGGCACTGCATTCCGGAATGGATTTCAGGGCCCCGATCGGCATGGCCGCCAAGGTCACCGCACCCGGCACCGTCACCAAGGCCGGCTGGAACGGCGGCTATGGCCGCATGGTGGAAGTCGACCACGGCAATGGTTTTGCGACACGTTACGGGCATCTCAGCGAGATCGACGTCACCGTCGGCGAGAAACTGGACGCCGGCGCCGTCATCGGCAAGACCGGCAGCAGCGGCCGCTCGACCGGCCCGCATCTGCACTACGAAGTCCGCCACAATGGCGAAGCGATCGATCCCTTGCGCTTCCTCACGGTCGGCAAGAAGGTCGCGCAGTATCTGTAAGCGATCCTGGGCTCCTGCCCCATGCGCCGATGACCATCATGATGGCTGACTAAGGCGCTTCCATCGACAGAAACGCCGTCGCTGCCGCAACCAGGGTGATCGCACCGACCTTCAACGCGGCCTCGTCGACACGAAACCGGGCGTGATGGAGCGGAAAGACCGATCCGATCTCCTCGTTTCGGATTCCCAGCCGAAAATAGACCGAAGGACGTTTCTCGCTGTAGTAGCCAAAGTCGTCCGCGATGGTCCATCCGGGCGTGCTGAGGACGTTGTCGGCACCGATGCAGGCCTTGGCGCTGGCGGCAATCAGCTCAGTCATCTCGACATCGTTGACGACACCGGGTTCGCCCTTGTGGATGTCGACCTCGACACGCGCCCCGTGGCTCATCGCAGTACCCTCGGCTATCGTACGGACGCGGCGCCAGGCCCGCTCGCGGGTTGCATCGCTGCCGCTGCGGATGGTGCCTTTCAACGTGACCTTGCCGGCGGTGACATTATAGGCGTTGCCGCCATTGATGGCCGTCACGGAAATCACCAGCGGGTCGTACGGGTCGATCTCGCGCGAAACGATCTTCTGCAATTCGCTCACCAGGGAGCAGGCCACGGCCAACGCATCGACACCTTCATGCGGTTTTGCCGCGTGCGCGGCCGAGCCGATGACGACCACATCGAACGTGTCACAGGCCAGACTGTATGGACCGGAGCCGACGGCGATCTTGCCGGAAGGCGTGTAGGGATCGACATGGACGCAGATGGCGGCATCGATATCGTCGAGAAGCCCCTCTTCCACCACCCGCTTGCCACCCGACGGTTCGTCCTCCTCCGCCGGCTGGAAGATCAGGCGAACGGTGCCGCCAAAACTGTCCCGCGACCGGTGAAGATGCGCGGCCACCGCGAAAGCCATCGATGCATGGGCGTCGTGACCGCAGGCATGCATCACGCCTGGATTCGTCGATGCATAATCGACGCCGGACTCCTCCTCGATCGGCAAGGCATCGATGTCGGCGCGAATGGCGATCTTTCGATTTGAAGGCTTGCCGGTGCCGACAATATCGACGGCAAGGCCAAAGCCGGCAACGTCGCGAATGTCGGCAATTCCCTGATCCACCAGCATCTGCCTGAGATAGCGCTGCGTGCCGGCCTCCTGGTTCGAAAGCTCGGGATTGCGGTGCAGATGGCGGCGGACCTCGATCATCCGATCGAGAATTCCGGCGTCGATATCGGTCGTCACGGTTTTCGCAACACCATCCGCCGTGGCCGAACCCTCAGGATTTGACATGGATCTCTCGCGGGAACTTCGTCAGGGTCTCATGGCCGGTTTCGGTGACCAGGATGGTCTCGCTGATCTCGATGCCCCAGCCATCCATCCACATGCCGAGGATGGAATGAACGACATTGCCCGGTTCAAGCACGGTCTTGTCGCCCGGCCTGAGGCTGATCGTATGCTCGCCCCAGTCCGGCGGATAGGCGACGCCGATGGAGTAGCCGATGCGCGATTCCTTCTTCAGTCCGTAGCGCTGGATGACCTTGCGCCAGGCGGCTTCGACGGCTTCGGCTGATGTTCCTGGCCTGACCGCGTCGAGCACCGCATCCATGCCCTCGATCACCGCTTTTGCCGTGTCCGAAACATTTGTCGGCGTCTTGCCAAGCTGCATGGTCCTGGCGAGGCCGGCGGCATAGCGGCGGCAGACGCCGGCAAGTTCCAGCGCAATCGTCTCGTTGTCTCCGAACCGCCTGTCGCTCCACATGATGTGCGGCGCCGAGGCATTCTCGCCACCGAGGATTGTCGGGGGAAGAGCGGTGATGTCGCCGGCAAAATCCGGGCTGCCCGCAATCTGCGCCGCCTGGATGGCGGCGATGGCATCGCACTCGCGAACACCCGGTGCGATCACCTCGAAGGCCCGCGTGACGGCCGCTTCGGCCAAGATGGACGCCTTGCGCAAATACGCGATCTCGGGCGCCGATTTGACCGCGCGGATCCAGTTCACCAGCAGGTCGGCATCGTGCCATTTCGCATTGGGCAGTCCCGCGACAAGCCGGGCATGCCCTTTCGGAGAGAAATAGTAGGCTTCGAGTTCGATGCCGATATGTCTGCTACCCCAGCCCTTCGAGACGATCCAGTTCGCGATCCAGTCCATGGGATGGCGATCGACGCGCTGAACATGATCTTCCGGAAAGCCAACCACGTTTTCCGGTTTCATCCAGGCGGTCAGAAGACCGCCGGCCGCATCCATGGCGCGCCCGATCCAGACCGGCTCGACCTCCTCGATTGGAACCAGCACCACCTGCGGCGTGTAGAACGACCAGCCATCATAGCCGGTGATGTAATGCTGGTTGGCAACGTCGTTGACGACAAGGAGCTCGAGACCGCGCTTCGCCATCTCGGTGCGGATCTTGCGAAGCCGCTGTTGGTACTCGTCGCGGGCAAACGGCAATTCGATCATCTTTGCTCCATCTTTGTCAGATCAACGGTCGCGGGGTTCGCTCACCATTGAAGGGGTTTCGCCACGGCGGCAATCGGCCAGGGCGACGCGTGGGCAGGTCCTGAACCGAATAGGCCCTCCACGGCCTTCCCTGGAAACTTCGTCGTGAATTTATTTTTGAATTCCATTTGACTGAATAAATAAGCAATGCAAAGCTGCGCTCTCCTAAGGGGCGCAAGGCATGGCACTGCGGGGGACCAATCAGGAGTTCGGGCGGCCGTACAATCGGCGCATCGTGCTTGAGTCCATCCGCCTTCATGGACCGATCGCCCGCGGCGAGATCGCCCGGCGCGTCGGCCTCACCGTCCAGACGGTATCGACCATCGTTCGCGAACTGGAAGATCAGGACTACATCCTGTCGCTGCGCGAAGAGCCGAAGGGGCGCGGCCTGCCGCCGGCGACGCTGCGGATCAACCCCGAGGGCGGCTATGCCGTCGGCATCCACATCACTCCGCTTGGTATCAGCGCCGCCTTGATCAATCTGAGCGGCGACGTGATCGAGAGCATTTACCGCGAAGCGCCGAATGCGACGCCGGACCACGCCTTCGAACTGATCGGGGCGATGGTGGTGGAATTGACCAGACTGCGGGCTGGCGGGCGGGTGCTCGGGGTCGGCATGGCCCTGCCCGGCCCATTCGGCGTGGAGTCCATGAGTTTCGTCGGGCCAACCACCATGACCGGCTGGAAGGATGTGGCGCTGCGCGAACGGCTGGCGGCCTCCACCGGATTACCGGCCTTCTTTGAAACCGATATGGCAGCGGCCGCCATGGGCGAGCGCCTCTACGGCCTCGGCGCCCAGTTTTCCGAATATTACTATCTCTATTTCGGCGTTGGCCTTGGCGGCGTCATGGTTCATGAGGGCAGCGCCTTGCGCGGCGCCTGGGGAAATGCCGGCGAGATCGGGCATATTCCCGTTATTCCGGGCGGCGAGGCTTGCCCGTGCGGCAACAGCGGCTGTCTCGAAAGATATTTGTCGCTCGAGGCACTCCGGCGCTGGAACGGCAGCGAGGCGGATTGGGTCGCCGAAGTCGCACCGATCTTTCACAACGCCGTCGCCGTCATCGAGAACCTGTTCGACCCGGAGACGGTCATCCTCGGCGGGCTGGCGTCCACCGACCTGCTCGAAAATGCTGGCTGGTTCGGCCGGAGGCCTGCACAACTCTGTCTCGGCCCGCAAGGACCGCACGACGCCCAGGGTTGTGGTCGCGCGCGGCGGACAGCATTCCGTGCTGCGCGGCGCCGCCGCCCTTGCGGTTTC
>NZ_RZOM01000495.1:0-4389 GCF_003999175.1 Mesorhizobium sp. M7A.F.Ca.ET.027.03.2.1
GTCTGCGTATATTCCGGAGCATCGATGCCGCGCATGCGGATGCGCTCAGTGCCAAGAGTGATCGAATCGCCGTCGTTGATGATTGCCAGGCCCTGTGTCTTGCGTGTCTCCACCCGGTCGAGGCGGGCCGCGAGCAGGATCAGCAGTCCGAGGATGATGACGGCAAGCCCGTAATCCACCAGCCGGCGCCACAGGCTTCTGGGGCGCGCAACGTATCTCCGGCGCGGTCTTGGCGACCATGAGCGGCTCATATGGCAAACGGTTGATTAATCATTCGAACGTAGCTTAACACTTGGAAACCGCTGCTCGCATAAATTGAAGTTTTGATGCCCTTGCAACGCTCGAACACAGCGGACAAGTTCATTGTGGACCGCAGGAAACCTCATCGCAACAGCGATGTGGCGCGCGCGGTGCGCAAGACGCGTGACCGTCTTTCGCAGCAGGCCGGCAATCCCGATTTCGATCGTGAACTGCTGAAGCTCCATGCCCGCGCGATGACCAGCGGCGCCATCGCCATCCCGCTTCTTGTTCTGGCGATCGCGGCGGCCGGCCGGCTGGCCGGAATCGGCAACGAGATCGGGCTCTGGGCGCTGTTCACCCTGACCTGCTACACTATCGTTGCCTTCATGGCGCGGCGCATCGAGCGCACCGAAGCTTCGGAGCTCAACCCTTCGCAAGCAGGACGGGAATTCCTGATCGGCCATTTCCTGTGCGGTCTCGGCTGGGCATGGTTCGTGTGGCTTGGCTGCAGCGTCTGCGAGGTCGATCCGTTCCACATCGTCAAGGCCGTGGTGCTGTTGTTCGCCATGGCGGCGACCGCGGTGATGACCTCGTCTCTGCGCGGGGCGCTGTTGGCGACCTTTGCCGTTCCCGTGGCGCTCTACGCTTATGCCGGCGCCAAGCTATGGATGCCGGTCGAGGCGATCATGGCCGCGCTGCTGGTCGTTTCGCTGCCGTTCTTCGCCTATGTGGCCCGTCATCTCAACCACTCGTCCCTGATGATGTTGTCGTTCCGCTCCGAAAAGGATGCGCTGATCGCTGAGCTGGAGACGGCGAAATCGATGTCGGACGAGGCGCGGCGGCGGGCCGAGGACGCCAATCTGGCAAAATCGCGGTTCCTCGCTTCGATGAGCCACGAATTGCGCACGCCGCTCAACGCCATTCTCGGTTTTTCCGAGGTGATGTCGAACGAGGTGCTGGGACCGATGAGCAATCCCACCTATCGCGACTACGCCCATGACGTGCACGAATCCGGTCAGCATCTGCTCGATCTGATCAACGAGATCCTCGACCTGTCGCGCATCGAGGCCGGCCGGTACCAGCTCAACGAAGAACCGGTGATGCTGCTTGGTATCGTTGAGGACTGCTGTCACATGATGGAGTTGAGGGCGCGCAACAAGGATATCCGGGTCGTCCAGGATTTCGAGCACGAACTGCCGCGCCTTTTCGCTGATGAGCGTGCGGTGCGACAGATCACGCTCAACCTTCTGTCGAATGCGATAAAATTCACCGCTACCGGCGGTGAAATCCGTGTCCGCGTTGGTTGGACGGCGGGCGGCGGACAATACATTTCAATCAAGGACAACGGACCGGGCATACCGGAAGACGAGATCCCGATCGTGCTTTCCGCCTTCGGCCAGGGCTCCATTGCCATCAAGAGCGCCGAGCAAGGCACCGGGCTTGGCCTGCCGATCGTGCAAGGGCTGCTCGCCATGCATGGCGGCGAGTTCGAACTTCATTCCAAGCTGCGCGAAGGGACCGAGGCGATCGCGATCTTCCCGCTCAGCCGGGTGATGGAGGAACTGCCGGCACTGCCGACTGCGGCGGTGGCGGCTCGACGACGGTAATCCGGCAAGACTCTAGCCACGTACCGCAGCTGCCATGCCCGAACTGGTCAGCGCGGCGGCCTTGACCAGCCCCGCAGCAAGGGCGGCCCCTGCCCCTTCGCCATGGCTGATACCCAAATCAAGCAACGGGCGCAGCCCTAGCCGTTGGGCGGCGCGTGCATGCGCGGGTTCCGGCGACAGGCTGGCCAGAAGGCAATGCTCGAGCGCTGTGGGATTGACGCCATGCAGTACCGCTGCGGCTGCCGTCGCCGCCAATCCGTCGAGCAGCACCGGGATCTTCTGCATCCGCGCGGCAAGGATGGCGCCGGCGATCGCCGCGAATTCACGGCCACCGACCCGGCGCAGCGCCTCGAGCGGGTCGCCGAGATGGCCGCCATGAAAAGCCAGCGCCGCATCGACCACGTCGGCTTTGCGTGCCTGCATCGCCGCATCGGCGCCCGACCCCGGGCCGACCCAATCGGCGCCCCTGCCCCCGAACAGTGCCGCAAACAGGGCGGCGGCGACGGTCGAGTTGCCGACGCCGAGATCGCCGAGACACAAAAGGTCAGTGCCGCCGGCGATCGCTTCCATGCCGAAGGCCATGGTGGCGGCACAGCCACGCTCGTCCAGCGCGGCCTCTTCGGTGATGTCGGCGGTCGGGATGTGCAGGGCAAGATCGAAAACCTTCAGCCCGAGATCGTAGGCAATGCAGATCTGGTTGATCGCGGCACCTCCCGCGGCGCAAAGTTCGACCGCGTTGGCGGTCGCCGCCACCGGCCGTGGCGAAATGCCATGGCGCGTGACGCCGTGATTGCCGGCAAAGACCGCCATCAGCGGTCTTGTCACCGCGGGCGGAGCCCGTCCGCTCCAGCCGGCCAACCAGGCGGCGATGTCCTCGATGCGGCCAAGCGAATTGCCTGGTTTATCGGCCTTGGCAAACAGCGTGCGCACGCGGGTCTCGGCTGCCGTGTCGGCCGCCGGCAGGTTGGCCAACAGGTTGCGAAAATCGTCGAAAGGCAGTGCGCTGGTCATCTTGTTATCGATCATTCCCTGGAGTTGGTGAGCGGCATAGCCGCCTTGCGGGGTTGGCACAACCTCCGGGATGATGGGCCTGCATTTGCCGCAAAGCCGGCCCCGAAGGGCGCAATCGCGAGGGCTTGCATTGGCTTTGCCATTGCACCATGTGGAGGTGGAACAAGGGATTCCGGATGGAAGCCCAAGAGAAAGTCATGACGGCCATCGAATCCCCGTGCATCCTGGTCTGTTCGATCGACATGAAAACCGGCTTCTGTTTCGGTTGCGGTCGCACGCGCGAGGAAATCGGCGCCTGGATCGGGATGACGACGGAAACGCGCCGCAGCGTCATGGCGCAATTGCCGGCCCGGCTGGAGACGGTCGAACGCCGGCCGCGCCGGGAAACTCGCCGCACCCGTATGGCGCGCGAACGCGACGCGCTATCGTGAGGTGCGGATGAGCCGGTTGTTCTGGATTTTGATGGCCGCGATCGGGGTGGGAGCAGTCCTGCTCATGCTCAATGATTCCGCCGGCAGCACGCTCGGCGTCGAGAACAACGATTTCAGCCGGCTGATCTGGCTCGGTGCCTTTGGCGCCCTTATCGGCGCCGGCCTGCTTCGCTCGGGCCGACCCCTGGGCGCCATGGCCCGCAATCTCGGCGCCTGGGCGGCGATCGCACTCGCGCTGATCGCCGGCTACCAGTATCGCTATGAGTTGCAGGATGTCGCCAGCCGGGTGACCGCGGGCCTTGTTCCCGGCAGCCCGCTTGCGCTTGGCGTCGAGGACGGCCACGCCACGGTGACGCTCGACAAGGCGGACAACGGCCATTTCGAAGCGCGCATCCTGATCAATGGGAACCCGGTCCGGGCCGTGGTGGATACCGGCGCAACCAGCACCGTGCTGACGTCGCAGGATGCGCAGGCCGCCGGATTCAATCCAGCGGCGCTCAACTACACCATACCGGTTTCGACCGCCAACGGCATGGCACGCGCCGCGGCCGTGAAAACCGATCAGATTGCGATCGGCGGCATCATGCGCAGGGATATGTCGGTGATGATCGCCGCACCCGGCATGCTCAGCCAGAGCCTGCTCGGCATGAACTTCATCGGTTCATTGTCGGGTTTTGACGTGCGCGGCGACCGCATGATCCTCAGGGATTGATCCCCGAAGCTCAAGCCGCTTCGGCTGCTGCGCCACCGAACTCGACGGCCGCGTAAGCCGTCTTCAGCACGTCCGGGCCGGCCCCGGGTTTTGTCGCGTCCGTGGACAGGATCTGCCGGTAGCGGCGCGCACCGGGCAGGCCATGGAACAGTCCGACCATATGGCGGGTGACATGGCCAAGCCGCCCACCCTGCTCGATATGGCGTGCCGCATAGTCCGCCATCGCATCGATCAGCGCGGCGAAATCGAACGGCTCGGACTGGACGCCGTAGAAAGCGGCATCGACGCCGGCCAGAATGCCGGGCGTGTGGTAGGCGGCGCGGCCAAGCATCGCGCCATCGACATGACCGAGATGCTTCTGCGCCTCTTCAATCGACTGAATTCCACC
>NZ_RZOM01000496.1:0-4371 GCF_003999175.1 Mesorhizobium sp. M7A.F.Ca.ET.027.03.2.1
CGGTGGAGGAGAATGTCGGTCTCGGCCTCGAACTCGCCGGCGTACCGGAAGCCGAGCGCAAGGAGCGCGTGCAACGCCAGCTCAAGCTGGTCAATCTCGACCAGTGGTCGAAGAAATACGCGCATGAGCTGTCGGGCGGCATGCAGCAGCGCGTCGGCCTGGCGCGGGCCTTCGCCACCGAGGCGCCGATCCTGCTGATGGACGAGCCGTTCTCGGCGCTCGACCCGCTGATCCGCACCAAGCTGCAGGACGAATTGCTGCAGCTGCAGGCCGAATTGAAGAAGACCATCATCTTCGTCAGCCACGACCTCGAGGAGGCGCTGAAGATTGGCTCCCACATCACCATCATGGAGGGTGGGCGCATCGTGCAAACCGGCGCGCCGGAGGACATCGTGCTGCGGCCTGCCAACGACTATGTCCGCGACTTCATCGCCAATGTGAATCCGCTGTCGGTGCTGACCGCCTGGAACGTGATGCGCGACCGTCGCGATCTGGAGCACGGCAAGGACGGCTGGGTGTGGCTCGACCGCCGCAAGACGACGCGCTTCAAGATCGACGATCACGGGCTGGTGGCGGCCGCCGAACGCGATGGCAAGCCGGCGGTCTGGGTGTCGTGCGCCGATGTCGAAGGCCAATCCGAGGAAGCCGCGCAAGTGTTCTGGGCCAATCCGGGCACCTCGCTGAAAACCGTGATGCTGGCCATGCACCGTTCGCAGACCGCTCCCGTGGCGCTGTTCGACGACCAGTCGCGCTTCGTCGGCGCCATCGGCATCCGCGACGTGCTGAGCGCGGTGCTCCGGCGGTAGGTTCTCTAACGCCGAGTCAACGAGGCGCTGCGATCGAGCCGCCTCGTTCTAACTCCTTGTTTTGACGCAATTCCCAAGGGAAAGCGCTGTCCGCTTTCCCTTGGGAACCGTTCGCGTTTTTCCTGCTCTAAGCCGCCAGCGGCAGGCGCAGTTGCGTCAGCAGGCCGCCGCCCGGGTTGTTGGACAGGCGGATCTCGCCACCTGCGGCGCGCGCGATGTTGCGGGCAATGGTCAGGCCGAGGCCCAGACCGCCGGTCTGGCGGTTGCGCGATTGTTCGAGGCGCACGAACGAGCCGAACACGGCGTCGATCTGTGCCTGCGGTATGCCCGGCCCCTCGTCGCGGATGGTGAGCAGGATCATGTCCTCCGACCGGCGCAGCGAAAGATGCGCCTTCTTGCCGTAGGTGACCGCGTTCTGCACCAGATTGGTGACGCAGCGCTTGAGCGCGACCGGCCGCGCCATGCAGATCAGCCCGCGCGAACGGGTCTCGTCGTCGAACGATACGTCGTCATAGCCGTCGGCGATCGATTCCACGAGCGACCAGAAATCGATGCGTTCGTTCTTTTCCTCGGTCACTTCGAAGGTGGCGAAGTCGATCACCGAGCTGGCGATGCCCTCGACATCGGCGAGGTCGTGCGCCAATGCCTCGCGGACCGCCGATTTGCGCAACAGCTCCAGGCGCAGGCGCATCCTGGTCATCGGCGTGCGCAGATCATGCGCCAGTGCCGCCGCCAGATGTTCGCGGTCCTCGACATATTCGCGCAACCTCGCCTGCATGGCGTTGATCGCCTTGGCGGCGGCACGGACCTCGCGGCTGCCGCTCTCGGCGATCGGCGGGCTCTTCAGATCCTTGCCGATCCGGTTCACGGCGGTTTCCATCATCCGGTAGGGCGCCGTCAGCCGGCGCAGCGACCAGATCGACATGATCACCACCAGCCCTGCGATCAGTGAATAGAGCGGCAGGCTGTCGAAGCTCAGGATTGGGCCGACCGGCGTGATCGGCTCGGTGAAGTTCAGCCATTGGCCGTCGGCGAAGCGCAGCGAGGCCGTCAGCTTGTCGCTCTGGGCGAAGTCGGCGGCCAATACCAGAAGGTCGCGCTCGACCTGGCCGATGTCGGGTCCCGGGGCCGTGCCGTCCGCGTCATCGGCCTCGCGCGTCGCCGGATCGCGGCGTACGCGTGCATCGGTGATGCCGAATTTCGACAGCCTGCCGACGAGGATGTCTTCGAGTTCGGCCAGTTCGTCGTCACCGGCGATCGACGAAGTGACCGCCGGTGTGTCCGAAACGGTGAGCGCATAGGTTGAATTGAACAGGCCGCTCGCCGTCGCCTTGCGCTCGTCCGGACTGGCGTCATGCATGAGCTGCACCAGCGAGAAGGCACGGTCGTTGAGCCGGTAGAGGTCGACGACGTCGTTGGCGGCGGCGCGGTCGCGCGATACGATGTAAAGGGTCGCGACCTGGCTGATCAGCAGGCCGGCAATGACGATCAGCAGCACCCAGACAGGCAAGGTCTGCGGCAGGAAACGCCTCATTCGGAGGTCGTCTCGGGCAGGAACTGGTAGCCGCCGCTGCGCACGGTCAGGATCAGCTTGGGCGTCTTCGGGTCGTCTTCCATCTTGCGCCGCAACCGGCTGACCAGGATGTCGATGCTGCGGTCGAAGGAATAGTCGCTGTCGCCGCCGGACAGTTCGATGAGCTGGTCGCGGGTCAGCACGCGCTGCGCACTCTTGACGAAGGTCTGCAGCAGGTTGAATTCGGCCATGGTCAGCTCGACCCTGACATCGTCGGGTGCAATCAGCCGGCGCCGAGCACAATCCATCGTCCAGCCGGCGAAGCGGTAGATCTGCTTGGTGGAGGCGCGCTTGGGCTCGGCGGCGCCATTGCGCCTGAGCACGGCGCGGATACGCGCCAAAAGCTCGCGCGGGTCGAAGGGTTTGGGCACATAGTCGTCGGCGCCCATTTCCAGGCCGACGACGCGGTCTGTCGTCTCGGTGACGGCGGTCAGCATGATGATCGGCGTCGAATACTGGGCGCGCAGGTCGCGGCACAGCTCCAGCCCGCTCTTGCCGGGCAGCATCACGTCAAGGACGATGAGGTCCACCTGGACGCGCCGCAGGATGGTCTCCATCTCGACGCCGTCGGCGGCAACTGAGGTGTGCAGGCCCCGCTTCTGGAAGAATTCCTGCAGCAGATCGCGGATACCCTTGTCGTCGTCGACGATCAGTATGTGTGCGTCGGATTTCACAGCAGCCCTGTCATTGTTGCCAAGCCCTTCTGTCTTTGATTGCCAAGCCCTTCTGTCACAACCCACACGATAGAATTCAGGCCATATGTTGGCCAGTGGCTATGATGGGTTCACACCGGCTTTCTCAGACACAATCCAGAAACAAAATTCTACAGTTCAGAAAAACTCCTGAAAAATTTCAAGGGCATAACTGGTGTCGTGGCGGTCAGGTCATCGGCTGCGACGCTAGTCTCCGGGTTTACGGATAAACCGATGCCAAGGTTGTCGATCAGTTTGTTGGGTGCGTTGCTGGGCTTCTGCCTGGTCACTGCCGCTGTCGGACAATCGGACGCAAAGGTGACGCTCACAACCCGGAGCGAACGGTGCGCCAATCTCAGCCACCAATTTGATGAAGCCCTCGAAACCCACGCCACGGCAACGCAGGTCACCGCGGCAAAGGCACTTCAGAGAAAGGGCAACCGGTACTGCGCCGCCAAGAAACAGGCGCAGGGCATCCGGATGCTCGCCAATGCTTTGAAGCTGCTTGGAGTGACGCCGAACGACCCGGTTCAGTAACACTCAGAAACTTGACCCGCATAAAAAGGAAACGAAGCCATGAAAAAGTCCATCCTCTCCGCCACCGGTCTCGCCGTCGCTCTGGCTTTCGCGATGCCGGCTCTCGGCAACGCCGCCGCCACCACGACCGCTGCTCCGGCTGCTTCGACGACCACAGCTCCGGCGACTGCCGCTCCGGCCAAGGCTGCTCCGAAGAAGGTCGTCAAGAAGACCGTCAAGAAGCACAAGAAGGCTGCCGAGAAGGCCGTCAAGAAGGACGCCCCGAAGACGTAATCAGGTCCGGCATAAAATGCCGGCTGTTGGCCAAGGACGCTCCAGCTGGTTTCGGCTGGAGCGGCCTTCTTCCTGTCCGAGCCACCGAAGCCCTGACGAAGTCTGGCACCGGCAGCTTCCGCCTCGACTGACACTTAACCCGTTTGCAACGCCGGCCGTGTAGGACAATCCGCATGAAGAAGCGGCTTTCGTCCATTTTGCGCTCGATGGTGATCGGCGGCCTGGTTGCCACCGGCATCGCCAGGGTGCTGATCCTGTTCACCGCCAGCCCGGTGCCCGATCCGGCCACCGGACGCACCGAGCCTTCGCTGTTCGCGCCGGCGATTTCCACCAACTGGGACTACATCACGCCGGCACAGACCTGGCTGCTGATCGTGCTGACAGGCGCGACGTTGATCTGCGTCGCCGCGTGGCCGATCACGGTCTGGCTGGAACGCCGGGCGGATGCGGGTGGAAACCGCTTTCACCCCGATATCCGGCCCGCCACGAC
>NZ_RZOM01000497.1:0-4370 GCF_003999175.1 Mesorhizobium sp. M7A.F.Ca.ET.027.03.2.1
GAATTATGTTGGCTGCATCGGCGTTGCCTATTTTGAATGGTCGAGCCCCGGACACGCACGCGTCGTGCTGCCGTGGACAAGCATCTGCGGACTGGAAGATGCCAAAGCGGCGGCTGCGGTGATCAGCAGGAAAGGCGATGCCGGCTTCATCCGCAGAGGGCGAGGCGGAACATCCGTTTCCTCGGCTATCGACATCGGCAGTCTCCTGCTCGACCAGTTTCCGGGAAAGGCGGCCAAGAAAGTCATCGATATCTCCTCCAATGGCGAGAACAACGACGGGCTTCCCGTCCAGCCGAGCAGGTCGAACGCCATAGCCAAGGGATATACGATCAATGCAATCGCCATCCCGACGGAGGACGAGAATCCCGACGAACCTCTGGCATCCTATTTTGCCAGATCGGTGATTGGCGGTTCCCAGGCCTTCGTCATGACGCCGAAGGGGCCAGACGACTACACGATGGCGCTTCGCCGCAAGCTCGTGACTGAAGTAAGCATGAACGACGAGCGTCCGCTGTGAAAGTGTGCCACGCAGGACGAACTTTCGACCCGCCAGACCGAGCGCATTGCACAACAAGACCCGCCCCGCTGCAGCGCGAGTCCTTGTAGGTCCGTCAGGACAATAGCCTATCGCCGCAACGCGTGCACCCTTGCCTCGCCTTCGCCGGGCACCGGCAACGCCATGTCGTCATCGAGAAGACGCGTGATGCGGGCAAAGCCGGTGAACGCTTTCCTTGCTTCCTCGGCCGACATCTGACCCGACAAGGCGGCCGAGCAACAATTCAGCGCGCACTGATAAACCGGACCGCGCCGTCCTGTCGGCCATTTCCGCAAGAACATCATGGCTTCGGCAACATTATCGATTTCTTCCACAGGGTGTCCTTGCCCGCGCGAAATCCGCACGGGCGAAAAGAAATGCAATTGATCCATCGTTTCCTCCCGGTCGACCGCAATGCGCTCGATCGAACCCCCCCAAACGCGCCAACAGCCGGTTGGTTCCAGATAAAAATGGAATCTTTTAGAAATCTATCAGGCGAAGGCGATCACCCGTGCGGTCGTGAGTGTCGCCTACATCGTGGGGAAGTGGCAGGCGACTTTGCGACCGGGTCGGTATTCCCGCAGCTGTGGCCGCTCCGAACGGCAGCGCTCCGCCGCGATTGGGCATCGGGGATGGAAACGGCAGCCCGTTGGAGGGTTCAGAGGGCTCGGTACGTCGCCGGTGAGGATGATGCGCTTGCGCGTCCCACCGGGCGTCGTCTCCACGACGGGAACCGCCGAGATCAGTGCCTGGCTATAAGGATGGGCTGGTGCCGCAAACACCTCTTCCGCCGGACCTTCCTCGACGATCGAGCCGAGATACATGACCGCGATGCGGGTCGACACCTGGCGCACCACCGACAGGTCGTGGGCGATGAAGATGTACGTGAGATTGAGCTTCTCCTGCAGATCGGCAAGCAGGTTGACGATTTGCGCCTGCACCGACACGTCGAGCGCGGAGACGGGTTCGTCCAGGACCACGAGGTCCGGATTCAATGCAATAGCCCGCGCGATGCCGACGCGCTGGCGTTGTCCGCCGGAAAATTCGTGCGGAAACCGCATGACGTGATCCGGCAGCAAGCCGACAAGGTCGAACAGTTCCGCCACGCGTTTGGTGATCTCGCTCGACGAGAGCCTGCCATGGATGCGCAGCGGCTCGGCCACCAGGTCGCCGACGCGCCGGCGCGGATTGAGCGACGCCGACGGATCCTGGAAAACCATTTGCAGGCGGCGCCGCAGCGGCCTGAGTTCGGACAGCGACTTGGAGGTGATGTCGTTGCCTTCGAACAGAAGCTCGCCGTCCGATATGTCGTAGAGCCTCACCAGGCAACGCGCCAACGTGGACTTGCCGCATCCGGATTCGCCGACCAGACCGACCGTCTCGCCGCGCCACACGGTCAGGGAAACATTGTCGACCGCATGAACGGTTCGCTTGCCTTCGGCGGAGAAACGGCTGCCGATGGAAAAGCGCTTGCCCAGCGAACGCGTCTCGAGGATTGGGCGGTTCTTGTCGATCATCGGTCCGCTCATGCCTGTGCCACCCTGAAGCATGCCGCGGCATGGGTGCCGCTCCCGAGGTCGGGCTTGCCGGCCTCGCAGGGCTCGTAGTGAACCGGGCACCGCGGACCGAACGCACAGCCCTGCGGCAATCGCAGCAATGACGGCGGCGAACCGGGAATGGCCGGCAAGCGCCGTGGTTTTTCGCCGGTCAGCGGCGGGATCGAACCCAGCAGCGCGCGCGTATAGGGGTGTCGCGGATCGGAAAACAGCTCCGCGCGACTGCCGCGCTCCACCACGCGGCCGGCATACATGACCATGACCCGGTCGGCGAGTTCGGAGACCACGCCCATGTCATGTGTGATGAAGACGACCGCCGACTTGTGCGTCGCGCGCAGCTTGCGCACCAGATCGAGAATGCCGGCCTGCACCGTGACGTCGAGCGCGGTGGTCGGTTCGTCAGCCACCAGAAGCGCCGGATTGCAGGACAAAGCCATTGCGATCACCGCCCGTTGACGCATGCCTCCGGACAGTTGGTGCGGGTAGCGCGACATCGCCTCGTGCGGGTTCGGAAAATTCACCTCGGCCAGCAGTTCCTCCACGCGCTCCATCGCCTTGGACTTGCTGATGTTGCGATGCGCGCGGATCTGTTCGGCGATCTGCCAGCCGATCGTGTAGACAGGCGTCAGCGCCGTCATCGGATCCTGGAAGATCATCGCGATCTCGTTGCCGCGCAGCCGCCTGAGTTCGCGCGCGGGCAGTCCCACGAGTTCGCGGCCTTTGTAGCGGATCGACCCTTCGATGGTGGCGTTGGGATCGGTGATGAGACCCATGACGGCCAGCAGCGACACGGTCTTGCCGGAACCGGACTCACCGACGACGCCGAGGATTTCGCTTTCCTCGAGGTCAAAGGAAACGCCATCGATGGCCCGCACCAGGCCATCATTTGTGCGGAAGGAAACTCTGAGGTCGCGCACCGACAGTATCATGATGTCCTCAGGCGCGGATCGAGAAGGATGTAGACGAAATCGACGACCGCATTGGCGACAACCACGAACATGGAAGCATACATCACCGTTGCCATGATCATCGGAAGATCGAGATTCTGCAGCGCGTCATAAGTGAGCTTGCCGATGCCGTGCAGCCCGAACACCACCTCCGTCAGCAAGGCCGAGCCTCCGACCAGCGCGCCGAAATCCAGGCCGAACAGGGTGACGAAGGCGATGAGCGACGTGCGCAAGGCATGGCGCAGCAGGATACGGGTTTCCGACAGCCCCTTGGCCCGGGCCGTGCGGATATAGTCTTCCTGCAGGGATTCGATGATTGCCGCGCGCAGCACGCGCCCGTAAATACCGATATAGAGAATGGACAGTGTGATCCAGGGAATGACCAGGGTCAGGAACCAGCCCTTCGGATCGTCGGAGAAATTCTTGTAGCCGAGCGGTGGCACCCAGGAGAACGCCCAGCTGTCGTGATAGCGGCTCTGGGTGATCAGGTTCATCACTTCGCCCAACCAGTAGACCGGCATGGAAATGCCGAGCAGCCCTAGCGCCATCAGCAGCTTGTCCAGCCAGCTGCCGCGCGTGGCGGCGGCGGCGATGCCGATGATGATGGAGACGACCACCCACAGGATTGCCGCTCCGAACACCAGCGAGAGCGTGACCGGGATCGAATCCATCACCGCCGGCACCACCTTCCAGCCACGATTGACGAAGGAGGTCAGATCGCCGGTGACGAAGATCTTCTCCATCATCGTCACATATTGCACGTAGAGCGGCCGGTCGAAGCCGAAGCTGTGGCGTACCGCCTCCAGCACTTCGGGCGATGCATTGCGGCCGGCGATGCGCGCAGCCGGGTCGGCGCCCGGCGTTGCGAAGAAAATCAGGAAAACGATGACCGAGATGCCGAACATCACGAACAGCATCTGGCCGAACCGGCGCAGGATTGCGTAGATCATCAGTCGCGCCCCAGCCGAACCTTGGAGCGCGGATCGAGCGCGTCGCGCAGGCCGTCGCCGAAGACATTGAGCGCCATGACGGAAACCGCGATCGCCAGCCCCGGCACCAGCGCCACCAATGGCCTGGTGTAAAGCAGCGCCTGTCCGTCCTGGATGATGGTGCCCCAGCTCGCGGCCGGCGGCTGAACGCCGATCGACAGGAAGGAAAGGGCTGATTCCGTAAGCATGTTCAGCGCCATCATAAGCGGCACGAAGACGATGAGCGTGGTGGTGACGTTGGGCAGGATGTCGCGCCACAGGATGCTCTATGGCGGGCTGAGCTCGTTGCTGATCTCCGGAGCAGCCACCATCTTCACCCTGATCCTGGGCACGGCGGCGGGAT
>NZ_RZOM01000498.1:0-4369 GCF_003999175.1 Mesorhizobium sp. M7A.F.Ca.ET.027.03.2.1
GTCCTGGCTGGGCGACAGCGTGCCGGCGGCGGCGAGCCTGTTCTCGACCTGCTGGTCCTGCAGCTTGCGCAGCTTTTTGTAGGTGTCGGCGATAACGTCGAGCGTCTCCATCACCTGCGGGCGGAGTTCCGCTTCCATCGCGGCCAGCGACAGGCTCGCTTCGTCCTCGTCTTCGTCGTCGTCATCCGTCAGCCCACGCGTATCGGCGCCGACATTCGTGATGTCGTCTTCGTCGTCGCGCGAACGGCGCGGCTTGTCCTCGACCTTGGCTTCCTCGACGCGCTCGACCACCGGCGCCTGCTTGGCCTCGGGGCCGGCATAGGTGGCTTCGAGATCGATGATCTCGCGCAGCAGGATCTTGGATTCGTTGAGTTCGTCGCGCCAGATGATGATGGCCTGGAAGGTCAGCGGGCTTTCGCACAGACCCGCGATCATCGTCTCGCGGCCGGCCTCGATGCGCTTGGCGATGGCAATTTCGCCCTCGCGCGACAACAGCTCGACCGAGCCCATCTCGCGCAGATACATGCGCACCGGATCGTCGGTGCGATCGGTCGGTTCTTTCTTGGTGGTGGTGGCGGCGACCGCGGTGCCGGTCTGCTCAGCCAACTCGTTGGCGTCTTCCTCGGCATCGGCCGCGGTGTCGGCGGCCTCGGGCTCCTCGCCCTGCTCGTCGTCCTCGACCACGTTGATGCCCATGTCGGACAGCATCGCCATCGTGTCCTCGATCTGCTCGGAGGTCACTTCCTCTGAGGGCAGCACCGAATTCAGCTCGTCCATGGTGACATAGCCCCGCTTCTTGGCGGCCTTGATCATCTTCTTGACAGCATCATCGGAAAGGTCGAGCAGAGGGCCATCGGTGGCGCCTTCGCGTTCGGTTTCGACCTCTTCCTTTTCCTTTGTCGCCATAGTCTTTATCTTCTCCTAGCGGCCGAACTTCAAAGCCGCGTAAGCTGTCGGACCAGTCAAATCGGATGCGCTCGCTTATGAAACGCGCTTCACCGGGCCAGTAACTGCATCAACTCGTTTCGTTTGGTGTATGTCGTTGCCCAAATCGGTTTCCCCTTTTGGGCGACATGCATTAAGTCCAGATTAACCCTGATATCTGTGGCAGGCGGGCTGCCTGTCCAGTGACCAGTACCTCACATCGCTTATTTCCCGTCGACGCGGGTTCGGGTTAACGTTTCGAATCGTCCTGATTCCGCCAATCTGCCAGAAGGTCAAGCGCCTCTCGCATGATTCGCATGAAAAAAGCGAATCAATTACCCGACTTAGCCCGTTACGCGCCATTTGGACGCGCAACGACGCTTTCTCAATTCACTCGCTTCCAACTAAGCTCGCCCAGCCCTGCCCGAGGAGACGCCAAACCCTTCGATCAGCGCTTCCGTGGCCTGCACATCCTGGAATTGCGCCTGAATTTCGATCAGATGCCGGTAGTTTTCGTCTGTGGGATCGGTGGCGAGCGCCGCTTCCGCCTGTTTCAGTTCCTTATGTAAGGTGCGCGCGCTGCGCTGCAAGTGCAGCGCCTGGCTGAAAGCATCGCGGGCATCTTCAAGGGCGGCGGTCTCCAGCGCCGGCCATTGCCGCATCCGCCGGATCAGCCCGACGGCCCGCTCCCAGATCTCGGCGCAGCCAGCGCGTTCGATCGTCGCAATCACCGCCTGCCGGTCATTGGCCATGTCATGCGCCATCGCATCTAGGATTGCCGCATGCAGCCGCCTCAGGTCGGAGTTGGCGAGATCGAGGAACTCGATATGGGCGAAATTCTCGTCGATCAGCGCCGGATGGTTGATCAACGCGACGATGATCGTCGCCTCGCGCACCGACATCCCCTCGCCGCCGCGTTTGACCAAAGCCGACTGGCCGAGGCTTTCGGTGATCGCAATGCGGCCGCCACCGCCTTTGGCGAACTGCCCGCCGGGCGCGGCCGTCTTGCCCTGGCCCTGTTTCCAGTCCTGCCGACCTTGACGCCCACTGCGCTGCGAGCCGAAGAAGCTCAGCACACGCTCGCGCATCTCCTGCTGGTAGTGGTAGCGCAGGCTTTCGTCGCGGATGCGGCTGGTCAGCTCGCGCAGCGTCTTCTCGAGTTCGGCCCCCGCTCCGGCGTATCGAAGACGCCGCCCGCCGTCTCACGCATCCACAAAAGGTCGACCAGCGGCCGCGCCTCGGCCAGCACGCGACGAAAAGCATCCGGTCCTTCGGTCTTGACCAGATCGTCGGGATCCTTGCCTTCCGGCAGCAGCGCGAAGCGCGCCGAACGGCCGGCCTGCACAGATGGCAGCGCCATATCGGCGGCCCGCCACGCTGCCTTCAGCCCGGCCTTGTCGCCGTCGAAGCACAGCATCGGCTCCGGCGCCATGCGCCAGAGCAGTTCGAGCTGGTTCTCGGTAAGCGCGGTGCCGAGCGGCGCCACGACATTCTCGAAGCCGGCCTGCGCCAGTGCGATCACGTCCATATAGCCTTCGACGGCGATGACCGTGCCGCCCTTGGCCAAGGCCTTGCGGGCGCGGGCGAAATTATAGAGCACATTGCCCTTGTGGAAGAGCTCGGTGTCAGGCGAGTTCATGTATTTGGCCAGCGCGTCCGGCTGCAAAGCACGGCCGCCGAAGGCGATGATCTTGCCCCGGGAATCCGGAATCGGGAACATGATGCGGTCGCGGAACCAGTCATAGGAAACCGGGATGTCGTCACCGTGGCGCACCAGTCCACAAGCCTGGATGTCGGCCTTGGGCACGCCCTTGGCGGCGAGATGCTCCTTCAGCGCATTGCGGCTGTCGGGCGCAAAACCGAGCCGGAACGATTGCTGCGTCGCCGGCGTCAGTCCGCGGTCGCGCAGATAGGCACGCGCCTTGGCGCCTTCCGGCCCCTGCAGCCGTTCCTGGAAGAAGGCGGTGGCCATCTCCATGACGTCGGTCAGGCTGGCGCGTTCCTTTTCGCGCCGCTCCTCCTGCGCATCGCGAACCGGCATCGGCACACCGGCCATGTCGGCGATCTTTTCGACCGCTTCGGGAAAGCTCATCCCGTCGAGTTCGGTGAGGAACTTGAAATGATCGCCCGAAACAGAACAGCCGAAACAGTGGTAGCGGCCCTTTTTGTCCTCGCAGTGGAAGGACGGGCTCTTCTCGCCGTGGAACGGACAACAGGCCCAATAGTCGCCGCGCGGCGCGTTGGTTTTCTTCCTGTCCCACGCAACGCGCTGGCCGATCACCGATGAAATCGGCACGCGGTCGCGTATCTCGTCGAGGAAGGCGGGTGGAAAGCGCATCGGGGAACTCGTTTCCCGATTATATAATCATACCCGCGAATTCCGACGACCCTTAATGCGGGCCATACCCGGTTTCCACAGGCAAAAGAGGCGGCCGTTGCGGGCCGCCTCTTTCCAATATCCGCCTGGGGAGCGATCAGTGCGCGGCAAGCGCGCCGAAAATGACGCCGGAGAGCACACCGACCAACACATAGTCGTTTCCGACGCGGATCCATTCCTGGCCGCGGCCGGGACGATGCAGGCCATAGCGGCCGTAGTCGCGGATCGGCTGGTGCTGTCTCCAGCCTGAATATTTGTGGCCGTTGCGCCAGTTGTTGCGCTTTACGATGACCTTCTTATGGATGACGCGCTTCTGGATGAAGCGCTTCTTGACATCCCTGTTGGTGGGCTTTTGCCAGTCGACCTGGCTGTAGTTCGACTGCGGAGCGTTCGGTGCGTTCAGCGGTGCGGCTTGGCCGGTGAGGGACGTAGCGGCCAGCATCGAGAAAGCGAGTGCGGAAAGGACAATGCGTTTCAAGAGAAGTCTCCTTGGTTGTCGATGCCCAGGGAATAGCGGGCCACCGATGAACCGAAACTGAACGCCTGCATTACAATTGCGTAATGAATTCCTTGATTTACCCAAGAAAGCTGAACATGATTGCAAAGGCAGGAGCCGGTCGCGCTGCTAACTCGGCCTATCCGTTGCTTCGCGCCCGCCCCGCAATGCAACCATTTGCGCGTCCGTCCATTTTCCGACACCGCCCGTCGCGCTGCAACAGCCCTTGAAATCGACAAGATTTTATTACCCGGCTAAAATATTCGAGCTATTATAAGCCACCGCCATGAACATGATTCGTATCCTCGTTTTCCCTTCTGATCGCCACGCCAAACAGGACGCGCATCCTGTTTGCATGCGGGGGGCGAAATGAGCGGGTCCGCCGTCCTTCTGCATCTGGCCGGCGCCGTGGCGCTGATGCTGTTTGCCACCCGCATGGTGAAGACAGGCGTCGAACGCGCCTATGGCGACGTGCTGCGCCATCGCCTGCGCGCCACCATGCGCAATCCAATCATGGCGGTGCTGGCCGGCACCGGCCTTGCCATCGCCCTGCAAAGCTCCACCGCCGTCAC
>NZ_RZOM01000499.1:0-4333 GCF_003999175.1 Mesorhizobium sp. M7A.F.Ca.ET.027.03.2.1
GGGGTTCTCTATGCCAACCGTGCGAGCGGCGCAACGACGGGTGCATGGCCAGGCGCGCAGCCATTCTGCGGCTGGAAGGGCACCGGGGTCAGCGGCAAGGGCGGTCTCGGCTCCTGGTTCCTGCCACAGTACCTGCGCGAGTAGAGCCACACGATCATGACCAAGTGATCGAAAGAGGTCGCGCCCTTCGTCGCGGCCATCCAAGGCTGTCTCCTTCATCGGTTTACAAGATTATGCGCCACTATCCAGATTCAATGCCGAAGTCCCGCGAGATGTTCGAACGGGCCCGCAAGGTCATGCCGGGAGGAAACACCCGGACAACGGTCTTCATCGACCCGTTTCCGATCTATGCCCAGCGCGGCGAGGGCTGCCGCGTCTGGGACGTCGATGGAAACGTCTACTACGACTGCATCAACAATTTCACGGCCATGATCCATGGCTACGGCCATCCCGCCGTCACGGCCGCGGTGGTGGACCAGATGCCCCGCGGATCGGCTTTCGGAGCGCCCACCGAGAGCGAACTTGATCTTGCTGAACTGTTGGTGGAGCGCCTTCCGTCAGTCGAGCAGGTTCGCTTCGCCAACTCCGGCACGGAAGGCGTCATGATGGCGATCAAGGCGGCTCGGGCGTTCACCGAGCGGTCGAAGATCGTCAAGATCGAAGGTGCCTACCATGGCTCCTACGACTTCGCGGAAGTCAGCCTGGACAGTTCGCCCGCCAACTGGGGCGACATGCCTGCCTCAACTGCATACGCGAAAGGCACGCCGAAGGGAGTTCTCGATGATGTCATCGCGGTGCCGTTCAACGATACGGAGGCGCTGCGTGCCGTCTTCGACGCGCATGGCGACACGATAGCGGGTGTTCTGATCGACCCGATGCCGAACCGCGCCGGACTTATTCCCGCGCGAAAGGATTATCTCGACGCGATGGTCGAGATCGCTCATGCCGCCGGCTCGCTGGTGATCCTCGACGAGGTGATCTCGCTCCGCCTTGGCTATTCGGGGGCGCAGGGCCTGTGGAGCATCACGCCCGATCTGACGGCTCTCGGCAAGATCATCGGCGGAGGATTCCCGGTCGGCGCCGTCGGCGGCCGCGCCGACGTGATGGCGGTGTTCGATCCAACACGAGGCAAGCCTGCATTGCCGCATGGCGGCACCTTCACCGCGAACCCGGTGACGATGCGAGCCGGTCTGGCGGCGATGCGCGCGTTGACCCCGGCTAGCTTCGCGCATCTGGACGCTATCGGCAGCCTGCTTCGCGAGGGCATCACGGCCTCGCTTGCTCGCCATGGTCTCAACGGGCAGTGCGTCGGTCTCGGCTCGCTCTTCAAAGTTCATTTCACGGCGTTGCCGATCACGGACTACCGGTCAGTCTATCCGGGTGCGTCCGAACGCATGAAGCTCGACCTGTTCCACAAGGGTCTGCTCGACCGCGGCGTGCTTTCGGCGAGTTACGGACTCTTCGCGCTTTCCACCTCCATGACCGAGGAAGACGCACGCGAGATCCTTTCCGCAATCGACGGCGCCCTCGCAGCAATCGCTCCGAAGCAATGACGTAGCGCGTCCAGCGCCGGATCCATCCGGCACGGGACGAGCAGCAACAGATGGAAGTCACATGACAGCTTCTCCTCACGTCGTCGTCATCGGTGCGGGTACCCTCGGTATGTGTTCTGCGCACGCGCTCGCGGAACAGGGCGCTCGCGTCACCGTCATCGACGCACGATCCATTGCGTCAGGATCCAGCGGCCGCTCGGTCGGGGTCGTTGGGACACAGCTCACGGATCCGTTCGAGATACAGCTGCGCATGCAATCGGTGCAGCGCCTCCGCCGGTGGCAAGAGCGCCTCGGTCTCGGCTTCAGCCCTATCGGCTACCTGCGTCTGGCGCGCACCTCCGAGCAGATGGAACTGTTCGCGCGCTCGGTGGAGATCCAGCGCGATGCCGGCTTCAGATCCAGGGTCTACCAGGCGAACGAGCTTCAGCAACTCGTGCCGCACTTGAGTTCAGATGGGCTCGAAGGCGGCATCTTCGGGCCGGACGACGGCTTCCTCGATCCCCACGAAATGTGCACGCTGCTGGCGCAACAGGTGAAGAAGCTCGGCTCCGAGGTTTTCCAGTTCCGCAAGCTGCTTGGTGCCGCGCGGACATCCGGTGGCTATCGGTTGGACACCAGCAAAGGGCCGATCGGCTGCGACTTCGTCGTGAATGCGGCAGGCGCCTGGGCGCCACGCGTTGCCGAGATGCTCGGACAGACGCTACACATCCACCCCGAGCGCCACGAGGCGCTGACAATCCACTTGGACGCGCCGCTCCCGTACACAATGCCGATGGTCATGGATCTGGTGAACGGGCAGGGCACCGGACTCAACTTTCGGCACGAGAAAGCGAGCGAGCTCATCGCCGAGATACACAAGGTAAGTTCGCCGTCGCCCGAAGATCCGGACAACTACAACGAGCAGTGCGAGGAAGGGTCCAAGGTCATGCTGGCCGAGATGCTGATCGAACGCCTGCCTGATCTGCCGGGCGCCCGGCTCGGCCGGGGTTGGGCAGGCCTCTACCCTGTCACCGCCGACCACCGTCCCTATGTCGGACCAGTCGATCAGTCGGAGCCCGGTCTGATCACCGCGGCCGGTGCGGGCGGCTACGGGATTCAGCTTGCGCCGGTGATTGGGCTGATCGTCGCAGACTGGGTGCTCAAGGGCTCTCCCGCATCGATCCCAGGCACCGAAAGTCTCGCTCCAACTCCGGAAAGAAACGTTCCGGGCACACATACTGCGGCGGCTTGACCAGTGGGACACCGGCGTTAGCGCAAGGACAAAGAAGCCATGCCCGAGGCAGAAAATATCGTACGCATCAAGAACATCAACGTGATCTATGGCGGCCATCACGCCGTGAAGAACGTCTCGCTCGACATCACGCGCGGCGAGGTCGTGGCGATCGTCGGACCCAGCGGCGCGGGAAAGAGCACGCTGCTGCGTGCGATCAACATGCTCGAACAGCCGTCATCCGGCGCACCAAGGAGCAGGCGGACGCGCGCACCGCCCAATTGCTCGAACGCGTACACCTTACGGACAAGGCGCAAGCCTATCCGGCGCGCCTGTCGGGTGGCCAGCAGCAGCGTATCGCGATCGCACGCGCCCTGGCTCTTGACCCCAAGGTGATGCTCTTCGACGAACCCACGAGCGCCCTGGATCCCGAACTCGGGCTTGAGGTGTTGGCCGTGATGCGCGAGCTCGCCCAGGAAGGCATGACAATGATCATCGTCATCCAAGGCGAGGAGCTTCCCTCGCTTTACGCCCGTTCCTGCTGTGCAGAGCAGTGCCGCTGGCTCGCACCTTGGCTATAGAGCTTCTATCAACGCGCAGTGTGCATGATCGCATCTGTGGGGCGCGGGAGGTTTCGAGGAGAACACGATCTGGCATTTGAAGTTTGCTCCTAGGGCAGCGCCTGCTTTGACGAGCTTCGCCAACGCAAGTCTTGCGGCCTTCCGAGAGAAGATTGTCGCCGGTAGTGACGAAGAGCGCGAAAACTTATTGCGCAAGCTTGACTGCGGCGCTGGCGCACCGGCGGAAGTCTGCTGTTCGGGCTTCGTGCTGGCCGTTGCTCGCGCCAACCGTGGCTAAGTTCGCCGTCCCATCCACTCTTCACGCCGTTCAGCATCGAACGCCTGCCGAGCCTTCGCGGCCCATAGATCTCGTGCATGCTCGCCTTCAGCGCTCTGCAATTTGTCGGCCGCCTATCCCGCTGGTTGCCTTTGCCAACGAGGCCAAGCCTCTTCAGGCCATCCGCGCGAGATCAACCGGTTCGACCTTGACGGGCAGGCCGTGCACCGCAGCGGCATGAGCCAGAATGAGTTTTACAAAACCGATATCGATGCCTAGCGTCATCGGTCCAGCACCTTGGGCAGCCCGGTCACGGCCGAAACGAATGAGCCGCTCGCGATCGAGAGCCGCGATGTTGCACTTGCCGAGATGTCTTTGGAGCAAAGCGAGGGCCGCGGCCTTGGAGCGGCGAGGGGACTTGCCTACATCGCACATGTCGTCGATATGAAGGTCGATGAGTTCGCCGAAGGTTTTCAGGCGCGCTGTTCGAGACTTTGCCGGTGTCTCACCGCGATCGACTTGGCGCTCGGTTTCGGTTGCCCAGCGCCTGGCGTCGGCGCAGAAAAGTCTCGCTGACGTAGCGACCTTTGCGACGGACCTGGACACGCCAGGACCCGGACGAGAGCTTTGTGTAGGTGGCCTTTTTTTCGTGTGCGCTCCGTGTGCACTGAGAGCGTGGCGAAAAAGGGTCGTATTCTGGCGTAAAATCGTGTGCACTCGGCAGGTTCGAACG
>NZ_RZOM01000049.1:0-12544 GCF_003999175.1 Mesorhizobium sp. M7A.F.Ca.ET.027.03.2.1
GCGTCTATCTGACGTTTGACGATGGTCCCAATTCATTTTTCACACCGCAGATACTCAATGTGCTGGCGCAACATCAGGTGACGGCGACCTTCTTCGTTGTTGGGGCCTACGCGGCCGACGAGCCGGAACTCGTTCGCCGAATTATTACAGACGGGCACGGTATAGCCAACCACACGATGACTCATCCGGACCTGGCCAAATGCGGGTCCGTCGAAGTCGACTGCCAGATAGTTGAGGCAAACAGAGTCATAGGGATGGCTTGCCCGCAGGCCATGGTTCGGTACTTTCGTGCACCGTATGGCATCTGGACCGAAGAAGTAATCGCTGCATCAGCGGGTGCGGCATTGGCGCCCGTCCATTGGTCCATTGATCCACGCGACTGGTCTCGCCCCGGCGTTGACGCCATCGTCGACAGAGTGCTCGCCGATATCCGGCCGGGCGCAATCGTGCTGTTGCACGACGGGTGCGCTCCCGACGAATTGCAACCAGGCAATCAAGCCAGTCTGCGCGACCAGACGGTGACAGCGTTGTCACGCCTAATTCCAGAATTGCACGGCCGCGGATTTGTAATCCGATCACTTCCTCAACACCCCTGAACAAACAGAGATCCTATGGACCTTCTCACCACAGCCAGTACTGTTGCCGTTTCGTCTTATGCGGTGCTCTCGACTGTTTACAGAGGCATGCAAGCGGTCTACTCCCAACCGGAAAATGTTACGCCGCCGTCGGAAAGCTTGTTCGGATCCGACCGTTGGCCGAGCGTGGATGTCATTATCCCCTGCTACAATGAGGACCCGCGCACACTCGCGGCGTGTTTAGCTTCCATTGCAAATCAAGATTACGCCGGAACATTTCAGGTCTATCTGGTTGACGACGGTTCTGGAAATCGTAATGCCGTCATCCCGGTACATCACGCCTACGAGGGCGACCCGAGATTCAATTTCATTCTGCTCCGCGAGAATGTTGGCAAACGCAAGGCGCAGATCGCCGCCATCCGCCGCTCATCTGGAGATTTCGTGCTCAGCGTCGACTCTGACACGACACTTGCGTCCGACGTCATCACAAAGCTTGCAGTAAAAATGCGGGATTCCATGGTCGGAGCGGCCATGGGCCAGCTGACGGCATACAACCGCAGCGACACTTGGTTGACCCGATTGATCGATATGGAATACTGGCTGGCTTGCAATGAGGAGCGCGCGGCGCAAGGTCGCTTTGGTGCGGTCATGTGCTGCTGCGGCCCATGTGCAATGTACCGCCGGTCTTGTCTCCTTTCTCTGCTGGATCAATACGAGACGCAGCTGTTCAGGGGGAAACCAAGCGACTTCGGTGAAGACCGTCATCTTACGATCCTCATGCTGAAAGCAGGCTTTCGAACCGAGTACGTTCCAGGTGCCGTCGCGGCGACAGTCGTTCCGGACAAGATGGGACCTTATTTGCGCCAACAACTCCGCTGGGCACGAAGCACCTTCCGGGACACGATGCTTGCGCGAGGTCTACTGCGTGGCCTGGATCGCTATCTAACTTTGGATGTGATGGGAGAGAATCTCGGCCCATTGTTGCTCGGCATCGCGGTAGTAACGGCGCTCGGTGAGCTACTATTTTCACATACAGTAAATTGGTGGACGGTGCTGGCTATTGTCACGATGACCATAATCAGATCTACGGTGTTATCTTTCCGCACTCGGCAGCTTCGATTCATCGGCTATTCAATGCACGCGTTAATCAGGATATTCCTGTTGATCCCCTTGAAGGCTTACGCCCTGTGTACATTGAGCAATAGCGATTGGCTGTCGCGTAAAAGTGTTCCCCTGCCCAACAGGAGCACAAAGGAAATCACAAGCGCGATGCCGCTTGCCGGAGCAAATGCTGCGGGCAATTCTGGAATTGCGGAGTCACTTCATACTGCAGATCTTTCGCTCACAGCTGGTGAAGTCTGACGGCCTTGCAGCGCCGAGTGACCGAGTAAGTTGTGTCAGTCGACACGGGGTGAAGCTTTCGAGTTACCTATGGTCAGAACGGGAACTATCTGGAAGCGACACGTGGCATCTTGACGTTATTCTTTGGCGGAAGCGATACACGCGTCGCTCCGGCCGCGACTTTCCAAAGGTGCCATCTCAAGGCGGTGGCCTGCTCTGAACCAGAATTCGCAAGTAAGCTGCCGGTGGCCAATCGGACTCATTCCGCTTGAGATAGACGCATGTCCAATGTAGCAATCGACCTTACCGGCGTAACCAAATTATTCGGAAACAAGCTCGTTGTGGACGGGCTGTCCTTCACCGTTGCATCGGGAGAGTGCTTCGGTCTGCTGGGGCCGAACGGCGCAGGCAAGAGCACGATTGCGCGTATGCTCCTCGGTATGACCCGGCCTGACGCGGGTGATATAACAGTCCTCGGTCTACCAGTGCCGGCACGCAGCCGCTTGGCCCGCAAGGGCATAGGCGTGGTCCCGCAGTTCGACAATCTCGACCTGGAATTTACGGTACGCGAGAACCTGTTGGTGTTCGGGCGCTACTTCGGCATGAGTACAAGAGAGATCAACGCCGTCATCCCACGGCTCCTCGAGTTCGCTCGCCTTGAGAGCAAGGCGGATTCACGTGTCGGCCTGCTATCCGGCGGGATGAAGCGGCGCCTGACGCTGGCACGTGCTCTGATCAACGACCCCCAGTTGCTTGTGATGGATGAGCCCACGACCGGCCTCGACCCGCATGCCCGCCATCTGATCTGGGAGCGACTTCGTTTCCTGCTGGCGAGCGGAAAAACGATCATTTTGACCACCCATTTCATGGAAGAGGCTGAGCGGCTTTGTGATCGGCTGTGTGTTCTCGAGCGGGGACGCAAGATCGCCGAGGGCAGTCCTCATGCGCTGATCGACGAGTACATTGGGTGCAACGTGATCGAGATCTTCGGCGGCAATCCACAGGAGCTGATTTCGCTGATCAGACCGTACGTTCAGCGTGTCGAGGTAAGCGGCGAGACGCTCTTTTGCTATGCGCCTGAGCCGGAGGATGTGCGCATCCAGCTTCGCGGTCGAGCGGGTCTGCGTATTCTAGAGCGTCCACCCAGTCTGGAGGACGTTTTCTTGAGGTTAACCGGACGTGAGATGGAGAAGTGAGCAATGGGTGAACGTTTTGCGGCCGCTCTACCCGCCAACGCCTGGAACTGGATCGCGGTGTGGCGCCGCAATCATCTGGCATGGAAGAAGGTGGCATTTGCTTCAATGCTCGGCACCCTTGCTGATCCGATGATTTACCTTTTCGGGCTCGGCACTGGCCTTGGACTGTTGGTAGGCCGCATCGAAGGTGCATCCTACATCGCCTTTCTGGCAGCCGGCATGGTTGCGACGAGCGCGATGACAGCATCAACCTTCGAAACAATTTACGCGGTTTTCGGTCGAATGCGCGATCAGGGCACTTGGGAAGCAATCCTGCACACACAACTTACCCTCGGCGACATCGTTCTCGGTGAATTGACCTGGGCAGCCACAAAGGCCTTTCTGGCCGGTACGACAATTGCGATTGTTGCCGCCGCGCTAGGTTATGCCGCGTGGACGTCGGTTCTCTACGTGCTGCCGGTCATCGCTCTCACCGGGTTCGCCTTTGCGAGCCTGGCCATGCTCGTCATCGCGCTCGCGCCCAGTTATCACTATTTTATTTTCTATCAGACGCTTGTCATCACACCCATGCTGTTCCTTTCGGGCGCGGTTTTTCCAGTCGGCCAATTGCCAGGAGTGTTTCAGCAGATTGCGGCCTTCTCGCCGCTGGCGAATTCTATCGATCTAATCCGTCCGGTGATGCTCGGCCGCCTGGGCGACAATGTAGGGCTGCATATAGGCGCACTTTGCATGTTCGCTGTATTGCCTTTTTTTCTGTCGGCTGGACTGTTTCATCGACGACTAATGCGTTGACGCTTACCTACGCCCATCAACGAGAAGGAGGTCCGCAATGCCGGATTGCAAACTGCCCCCAGCGGCCCGGAGGCATGCGTGTGCCAGGAATCGCGAGTGGTACAACAACGCCGAAGCCGGGCGCCACCCAGCCGCTGCAGGCACGCGCCCATCTTCGCGACCACACCTCGGAGTACAGGCTGGGTGGTGAGGCGCGCGGACCCACCCGGAGCGTTCAAGCGATAGCAGCCAAGCTTCTTGTGCGCGTCCCCAGACCGTCGCGGCCATTATTTAGTTGGATACACATGCAATGACCCACAACGAACCAACTCCTGAGCCTTTTGTGATCCTTGCTATGCCAAGGACCGGAACACACTATTTAGAAGAATTGCTAAACGAGCATCCGACCGTTCTGAGTAACGGTGAGTTGCTAAACGAATATGATCCCAATTGGCCCAGCACGGATCGCCTGCTAGGCACGGATCGCGAGCTTCTTGAGCTTGCCTATGTGCGCTGCCCTATGCGCGACTACAAGAATGTGACGCATCTTGGCTGCAAGATCAATGAACCTCAGTTTCGCGAGCGTCCAGCATTCTTTGCGGAATTAGCTCGTTGGCCAGCACTCAAGGTCATCCTCGTTGTTCGCCGAAACGTATTGGAATCGCTCCGATCCTTTGTGCAGGCCAGGGAAAGCGGTCAGTGGCTGAAGTTCAGCTCGGACAACGATACCGCTCGGCCACCGAGCGTCAGGTTGTCAATCGCCGACTGTGAGGCTTATTTCAAAGCCGCCGACGATTTTCACGCTCGCGTTATGGACTCCTTCACGTCGACCAACCTGCTTGTAATGGAATACGAGAGCCTACTTCACGAACCTGCCCAATGCTTGGGAGCGGTTTGGGATTTCCTGGGCGTTCCAGCGCTTGAGCCATCAGATAACGCCATCTTGCAGCGCCAGGAAACGCGACCGCTTGATCAAACGGTGGAGAACTTTGACGAGTTGCGGATTCACTTCGCACGCGGACCTTATTCAAGATTTTTTGACCTCGGAGATTCAATGCGCTCCTACGCTTAATCGCTTGTACCGCGTGCTCTGATGGGCGTGTAGGATATCCTGCAGTTTGCGCGCATTCCGTTCCAAAACTGACAAACCAAAGTCACCAAGGCAACCGGCAGTCGATCTGCGGCGAACATCAAAGGGCACGGGCGCAAGGCGACCTGGTCAATTCCCTCTCTGATGAAGCACTTCCTCAGACGCGATCTTTGGCGAGCCTCGAGTGCAGAATTCCGGCAAGGTGGAGGGTTCCAGTGCGCAACTGCACCAATCTCGCTGGACGGGACAGGCGTCCAGTTGGCACGGCGCTTGCTCCGAGATGACAGCAGCGCTCGACCGGAGCGCAGCATGGGAGAAGGAGGAGCCCCCACCCCGATCCGGTCAGGGAGAGAGAAACGATGTTGGTTCCAAGAGTCCCCCGCGCGATCGCAGCGCCCCGCAAGCGCCATTTTGCCCGGACCTACGTGCAGGTACTTGCCGCCATGGTCCTTGGAGCCGCAATTGGCTACCTCTATCCGGAAACCGGCCAAAGCCTGAAGCCGCTCGGCGATGCCTTCATCAAAGTCATCAAGATGATTATCGCACCTGTCATCTTCCTGACAATTGCGACCGGCATTGCCGGCATGAGCGATCTGCAGAAGGTCGGCCGAGTTGCCGCCAAGGCGATGGTTTATTTCCTTACCTTCTCGACGCTTGCACTCGTTGTCGGGCTGATTGTCGCGAATATCGTTCAGCCTGGCGCCGGCCTCAACATCGATCCGGCCTCGCTCGATGTCGAAGCCGTTAAGGGCTATGTGGCCACGGCTCACGAGCAGTCCGTGACCAGCTTCCTGATGAACATCATCCCGTCAACGATTGCCAGTGCCTTCGCGGAAGGCGACATCCTGCAAGTCTTGTTCTTCTCGGTCTTGTTCGGCATTGCTCTGGCGATGACCGGAGAGACGAGCAGGCCGGTCGTTACCTTTCTCCAGGCGCTCACCGCCCCCATTTTTAAGCTCGTCGGCATTCTGATGAAGGCTGCACCCATCGGCGCCTTCGGCGCTATGGCCTTTACGATCGGCAAATACGGAATCGGTTCGGTGGCCAACCTCGCGATACTGGTCGCGACGTTCTATCTGACCGCCTTCCTCTTCGTGTTCGGGGTTCTCGGCGTGGTCTGCCGCTGCAACGGCTTCTCGATCTTTTCTCTTGTCCGCTACATCAAGGACGAGCTGCTGCTTGTCCTGGCAACGTCCTCCTCGGAGGCCGCGCTGCCCTCGCTCATGGAGAAGATGGAGAAGGCCGGCGCCGCGCGTTCGGTCGTAAGTCTCGTCATCCCTACTGGATACTCATTCAATCTGGACGGCACCAATATCTACATGACGATCGCCGCCCTCTTCATCGCGCAGGCGACGAACACAGATTTGTCAATTGCCGATCAGATCCTCCTGCTGCTAATTGCGATGCTTTCCTCGAAGGGTGCGGCAGGCGTCACCGGCGCCGGCTTCATCACATTGGCCGCTACTCTGTCTGTCGTGCCGAGTGTTCCCGTTGCCGGAATGGCTCTAATTCTTGGCGTGGACCGCTTCATGTCGGAATGCCGCGCGCTGACGAATTTAGTCGGTAATGCGGTGGCATCGCTCGTTGTCGCTCGCTGGGAAGGCGAATTGGACCAGTCCCGGATGGAAGCCGCTTTCCGCGGTTAGGGTTACATCAAACGGGCTCCCCGCAAGCAAGCAATAGCGCGACGTGTAAGTCACGGCCTTCACAGCAGTCGAATTGCCGGCCTCCAAAGAGCGCTGGAAATAGTGTACTAACGCGGAGAGTAATACAACACCATGAAGCCCCTAAGCAAACGAACGGTTCACGGAAACTCATCTGGGTCCGCATGGAGCGCTGTTCGTCGAATGCGTTATCAACCGTGGGGTGTGGTAACTATTTCAGCTTGCCGCCCCAAGCCGTCGCGGGATCGCACCGGATGACGGAGGACCGGCCGATCAGAATCGCTAGGGGAAAGCGCGTCACAATTGCCGATCTCGCCCGCGAAGCCGGAGTCAGCGTAGCAACAGTCGATCGGGTTCTGAACGTCCGCCTTCCGGTGCGAGAGGAGACCGCCCAGCGGGTCCATGCGGCCGCGCACGCGATCGGCTATCATGCTGCCGGTCTCATCAAACAGCGCTTGCAGCAGCACCTGCCGCACTACAAGCTGGGCTTCATCTTGAGAAAACCTGCCCACGATTTTTACCAAGATTTCGCTCGCAATATTGAAGAGTCGGTCAGTATGGCTAAATCCTTCCACGGCCTTCCGATCATCGAGTTCGCGCAGTCACATTTGCCGCGTGACCTGCTCCCGCTTCTTAAGGACCTTGGAAGCCGCTGCCAGGCGATCGCCATGGTGGCGGCCGATCACCCGAAAATCACAGCATCAGTCGAGGAGCTCAAGGCGAAAGGTATCCCGGTATTTTCGCTGTTATCCGACTTCGCCGATGGCGTGCGCGAGGGCTACATCGGCCTCAACAACAGCAAGGTCGGACGGACTGCCGCTTGGGTGTTTTCCAAGGCCGCAAAACGGCCCGGCAAGGTGGCGGTGTTTGTCGGAAGCCATCGCTTCCAGGCGCATGCGACGCGGGAAACGGCCTTTCGTGCCTATTTTCGTGAGAACGCGCCCAAATTCGAGGTGCTTGATCCGCTCGTGAACCTTGATGAACGGCAGCTCACTTACGAAAAATTGCTGGATCTTATGCAGCGGGAACCAGAGCTCGTCGGCTTCTATATGGCCGGCGGGGGTATAGAGGGAGCAATTTCCGCGCTCCGAGAAGAGGGGAGCGGTCAGGATCTCGTCGCGATCGTGAGTGAAATGACGCCGCAGTCACGTGGGGCGCTTGCGGATGACATCTTGACGATGGCGGTCGGCACGCCAATGCGCCGACTTTGCCAGGAGCTGATAATGGCAATGGAGCGGGCCATCAAAGCCGGCGTCGCGGAGAGCCCGGGGCAGACATTTCTGCCGTTCGACATTTATCTTCCGGAAAATATTTGACCTTGATGGATTTCTATCATGAGCGCCCATTTTCCTTTCACCGATGAAAGGAAAGCTCGATTGACTCGGCCGTCTCTGTCCGATCTGTGAACCGGCGTGGTTCCGTCTTGAAAGAAGCCGGATGCCGAAATGGCAGCCGCGCTTCATGGAAGGAAAGTCAAGCAATGCGCCAGGTATCGCCCCGCTTTGCACTCGATCACATGGCGGCGCCCCGCCTTGACGTCAGTGCGCTTTTCGCGCTTGCCCGTGACCAAGGCCTGACCGACGTCCAAATCCGTTACCCTCATTTCAGCAATCCTGTCGCACGCGGCATTCCGGCTGCGGACGTTCGGTTTGCCGCTACCGAAGCGGGCGTCACGATCATCTCTGTCAACGCCTTGCAGCGGTTCAACGACTGGACTCCAACGCGTCAGGCCGAGGCAAGCAACCTCGCCGATTATGCGACGGCGTGCGGGGCAGAGACGCTCGTGTTGGTGCCGGCCAACCGCAGCTCGTGGCCCACCAATAGCGAGCGCCAGGACAATCTTCGTTTCGCTCTAAACGAGATCAAGCCAATCCTCCAGTCGCGGGGTCTGATCGGTCTCATCGAGCCGCTGGGTTTCCGAACCTGCTCGCTTCGATCAAAGAAGGAAGCGGCCGAGGCCGTTGCCGCGGTTGATGGCCAGTCCGTCTTTCGCCTCGTGCACGACACGTTCCACCACACCCTGGCCGGGGAGACATGCCTGTTCTGCGAGCTTACCGGCCTGGTGCACATTTCAAGCGTAAACGACCCGACCTTCTGGATTTACCCCGATCGCTTTCTTGCAGGTTCCGACAATGGCAGCCAGATTCAGGCGCTGCTGGATGGCGGCTACGCGGGACCTTTCTCGTTCGAGCTGATCGAGGAAGTCCATTCTCTGGACGATCTCGCAGGCGCACTTGCCGCCAGCATCGACTTTATCCGGCGAGGGCTATTGTCGTCAAAGTAGATGGTGACAGGTGTAGTGACTATAGGTGCGCCTGAATTTTCCGAGGGTTCACAGCGGGGCAGCCATCCGAGATGCCTCCTGTATCATTATCTCCCGCATCCAGATGCTTGCCGGATCGCTATTGTGGAGGGCCGGCCATTGGAGGGTCTCGGTGAATGTGGGAAATGGCAGCGGAAGTTCGATAACCCGCAGGGGGAACGTTTTTTCGAAATGCCTGACCAGCCGTAAGGGCATGGTCGCTATACGAGCTGTGCCGGACACCATAGGTGGAATCATGCTGAAGCCCTGCACGGCGACCTCGACACGTCTCTTAAGGCCATGCTCAAGCAAAAACCATTCCTCGATAGACGGCTTCATCGTACGCCCGAACCTGACCGCGACGTGCCTCATCGACATGTATCTCTCGAATGTAAGCTGCTGTGGCAGCTGCTTGTTTGTGGGACAGCCTACGCACACGAGCTTCTCGTCAAACAGCGCAATGCTTGAATGCACACTCGACGTGAACATATCCGGTAGAATTAGAAAATCGACGTCACCGCGCCGGAGAAGCTCATCGGGGCTATCGTCGACAGGCAGCAGTTCGAAGCTGACGGCGGGGGCTTCCCGTGAAATACGCTCCACAAGCTTTTCGAAAAACACGAGCGTGACGAAATCGGAAAGAATGATCCTGAAGAGGCGATCGGCTCGAGCTGGGTCAAACGGATCCGAAGAAATAATCGAGCACTGGATGTGCTGGAGAGCGTCGCGAACTGCGGGGGCAAATGCTGCCGCACGCGGGGTTAGAAATCGTTCGCGACCTCTTATCGTAAACAGTTCATCGCGGAAATAATCGCGCAGTCGGGCGACGGCCGCACTCATGGCGGGCTGACTCAGGTTGATCCTGCGTGCCGCCGCCGAGAGATTACGCTCCGTCAGGAGTGCGTCGAGCACAACGAGGAGATTTAGATCAAGTCCTTTGAAACGCATGTCATCAGCCATCCATGGGATGGATGCCTTTAACCGAAACAAACGACTTTAACAATTTAGCATTCTTGCAATCTTTTGTCGCAAAAAGTTTATGATGGATGACGTTAAGGTCCGACATATGAGCCGCGTGATCTGCCGAAGCGAGCAATCGTTCGTACTGTGCAGGTCAGAGATTGGCAGTTTGAAACGCCGGGCCGATGGCGCCGGGCTATCAACCAGCGTCTTCGGCGGCCCCGACCTAGCTGGGCGTGGAATCTAATAGGGTGCACCTTTCCAGTCCGAGGCGACTGATGGGCGGTTTGATCCTAAGCTGCCGTGAGGCCTGTGCCAATTGTATCGGCGAGCCAATGCAGCAGTCCGGCAGCGTTTTTGAGAGCTGTTGTAGGCTCGGCCTAAGCCCATTGGCGCAAGCCTATCTGAACGAAGCGCTTGGCCTTGCCGCTATCCGGTATGTGATCTGTGGTGTCTTCTCGTCCTGCTGTTCTTGTTTTGGAACGCCCTTATGGTGAGCCCATCCGGGACGTGGGGCACCGGGAGCACAAAGGTGCAGGCAGGCCGTCAATAGACCGTGGGCTGAGAGCCCGAGCTCGTTACATGGCCGCCCCTGGCGACTTTCCCGGATGCGCTGCGAGCGCGGATCAGTAGATGTCGTGTTGCCCGCCAGCTCCCGTCTTTGACCGAGCCAAGAAGGAGGAACGGGCATGCTTATCATCGGACTGGATATTCACCGCGCCTTCGCCGAAGCAGTGGCATGGGAGGAGGGCAGGCTCAGGCGACTCGGCCGCGTCGACATGCGGCGCGATCTGCTGGCGGCGTTCGCCGCGAAGCTGTCGCCGAACGATGTCGGGGTGATCGAGGCCACCGGCAGCGCGACGTCCGCTGCAGCTGTGATTGCGCCGCATGTGAAGAAGGTGGGGATCGCCAAGCCGAAACAGGTGTTTATCGTTGCCTATGCCAAGATCAAAACGACGATCGACGCCGACGTTCTTGCGCAGCTCTATGCCAGCGGCTTCTTGCCAGAAGTCTGGATTGCGGACGAGCCGACGCAGGCTCTGCGTCGACAGGTGACACGGCGCAATCAGATTGTCCGACAGAGATCTCGATTGAAGAGCGTCATCCAGTCGATCCTTCATAGCCACCTGATCCGTCCTGCCCGCATGCCGACCTGTGCGGCGCCAAGGGTCGGACCTGGTAATCGAGCAGGTCGTACCGCAGGACGAGCGCCTCGCGATCGATGGGCATCTGCGCGAGTTCGACCGATTGGGCGAAGACCTCCAGGTCATCGAACGCGATCTTGTCCGCTCGGCTCTCGAGGATGAAGGCGTGAAGCGGCTGATGACCATTCCCGGCGTCGACATCACCGTCGCGCTGGCGATGAAGGGCGGCGATCGGCGACGTGTCGCGCTTCGACGATCCGCAGAAGCTCGTGACCTATCTCGGGTTGAACCCAAGCGTCCAGCAGTCCGGCCAGGTCCGGCCTACCATGGGCGGATCACCAAGCAGGGCCGTGGTCATGCGCGCGGCATGCTCGTCGAGGCGGCCTGGGCGGCCGCTCGTGCTCCCGGACCGTTGCGAGCCTTCTCCCTGCGGCGTGCGAGCCCGGCGCGGACAGCATGTCGCGGCCGTGGCAACCGCACGCAAACTCTCTGTCGTGATCTGTCATCTGTTGAGAAGGGCGAGAGTTACGCGTAGGCTCGACCCTCCCTGCATGCCAAGAAGCTTGCGCGATGTGGAACTCAAGGCCGGGAGCAAGGCTGTGCGCGGCCAAAAGGGAGCGCACGCCTACAACATAAAGAGCCACCGGGAAGAAGAGCGCCGCTGGGTGGAGCAGGCCGAGGGCGCCTATGCACGCCTCGTCGCCGGTTGGAACCCACGAGGTCCGAAGAGGGTAGGCACGGATGCCGCAAACCGGGCGCCCAGCTTGGCATAAGGGCTACGTGGCCTCAGGAAGCGTCGTCGCCAATGCAGACCATGGACGAATTCCCAGCCGATGCCGAGATGCCGGTCGACCGTGCCTGTCGCCGTCCGGTGATGCGATGCCCCCGAGCGGATGAGTTCGCCCCGGATGCTCCCGGTCACGACGCACGGGTTCGGGTTCCAAGGCGCTCAGTTTTGTTCGCGCCCAATCGGTGTAGGACGCGGCAGAAAATACGAGCGTGACGAAATCGGGAAGAATGATCCTGAAGCGGCGATTCGGTAGAGCCGGGTCAAACTATCCGACGAAATAAACGAGCACTGGATGGGCGGGAGAGCGTCGCGAACTGGAGGGCAAGAGCTCCCGGACGCAGCGTTAAGTTTGAATACCTCCGCGGACATGGTCGCGAGCTTATCGCGCAAATAATCGAGCAGCCGAGCGCCGGCCGCACTCATGACCGGCTGGGCTCGGTTAATCCTGCATGCCGCGCCCATGAGGTTGCGCTCTGTCGGGAGTGCGTCGAGCACAACGACGAGATGTAGTTCACGATCTTTGAAACGCGTGGTCAACTATCCAAAGTGTGGATGCCTTTCATCGAAACAAACGATTTCATCAATGTTCTGGAATCCTGCATGGGCAGAAGCACCTGACGCACACCGATGCCCCCACTGCCTCATGGCGTGGCGAGCGTCTTAAGAAACCGCCCGAAAGGAGATTTTTCATGCGCTCTACCGGGCAGTGG
>NZ_RZOM01000004.1:0-23872 GCF_003999175.1 Mesorhizobium sp. M7A.F.Ca.ET.027.03.2.1
GCACTACAGCGCGAAGGAAAGGGAAGTCAAAGCATAAGTCGGCAGCTCGCGCCGGGACTTCTGCCACCGGGCAGCCATCAACACCAGTCGCTGCGAACGCCGGCACAGTGCCAGCAGCCAAGGTTCTCGCGCGCTCGGATCAAGTTGCGAGTACACAGGTGAGAGCGCAAGAGGTGGCTGCGAGTTCGTCGGGGGCAGGCTCGACAATCGGGGGCGCCGCGTTGTCAATGGAGGTATTGACGGAGCGGCTCAAACGATTGGACGAACTTTTGCAGTTCGATCTGGCCGGTCAGCAAAGCGTCGTCTCCCAAGTGCGCCAGATGAAGCCTGAGGAGGCCGGTAAGGTCGTGGACGATGTGGCCCAGTACCTGCGAGCCCAGGCCATTGAGATGCAAACCTGTCTCGCCGGGTTGCAGGGGCGTAATGTACGCCTGCTACTCACCTCCACCCAGCTACCCAAAGTGCACGAACGCACAGACCAGCTCAAAGGGTTGCTGAACATGGTGCTGGGACAGGCCAACGCATTGAATGAAGGAAAAGCCGGCATTACGACTGATTGCATGAAGACCTACGCATTTCCGGCGCAAAAATACCTGGAACATTTGTGCAATGCCGACGAATTGATGCCGCCGGAGGCACCGGTCGCGCTGCGTGGCGAGCCAGGAAAGCTGTTTGAGATGAAGCTGCAGCCCAAGATGCTGGTCAATGGTGCGATGCCGAGCCCGATGTGGGTGCACATCCACACGAGTCGCCCGGTCATGGCCAGAAACTTGGAAGGGCTGGCTGATTCCGAATTCACCGCTTGCCACGTTAAATCCAACGAACAGCGCGGCTACAATCGAGAGCGAGAGGAAGCCGATGCTAGGTCCGGTCGCGAGAAGGTCATAATTCATCGCGGCAAACTCACCCCCGCTTTCTGTAAGTCCTTGTTGACCTCGGGGCTTGGCCGCCAACCACGCCATTCGCGTGCCGAGCTCCCGTCGGCGCAGGCTGCATGACAGGGCACGTACTTTGGGGTCTAGGGCAGAATGCGGCCGGCCACGCTGTGAGTCAGCGAGCATTTCTCCTGGCCAAACCGCGAATGCCGCTGCGCGAGTTGCGGTCCGGCGATTGGAGTCGATCGGCTACCGTCAGGGCCGATTTGCGATGTCGCGTTACCTGCTGTTGACGTGGCGGCGTATCTTGCCTCCCATCCAACTTATCGCCGAGATCGCGCCGCCAAGATCGAGGCGGAAGGTCTTCCTGCGAGCGCGGAGCAGGCATAGCTGATCCGATCGGGATCGGCGCATCGCAACGACCCAACGGTGTGGTGGAGAAAATTGGATTCGGGAGAGCTCGTATCCAAGAGGCGGAGTTCCGGCCCGAATACAATCCGCTCGCAAGCACCCACGATGCGCATCCGCAGTTTATTGTCTGGGAGATGGGCTGGATTGCTCGGCGGCGCTGGCGCTAAGGCGGGGCTGTCGCCGGACAATTAGCATTCACTGCCAACAGCCTTGCAACCGTCACCAGTTGCAAGGCTCGGCGGCGGGTCGACAAATCACATGAAATCGTCGTCGGACCCGCTATCGCTGCTGTCGCTGTCCTCGTTTTTGTGGAGATAGAGTGGAGGTTTGCCTGCACGCTGCCACTCACCGGCACTGTTCTTCGTCCATTTGTCGGGATGCTGCGTAGGGTCAAGCACCAGGTCGCCATGATCCACTTCAACAAACCCCATCGTCTGCGCGCGCGCTTGTGCTTCCGGATTAGCCGCACGCCAATTCAGCAACGGTCGGTCGCCGTCTATCCGAAGTTGATGCTCCAGCAGAATATCGCCCGCATTTTCGACGAGCGGATGGGCGACTTGAAGATCCACTATGGAAGTGACCTCAGTTCGACCAGGAAATTGTTCCCGCCAACTTTCCGATTCGAACTCGTTCATGCTGAATCCGCCTTCCATTCTCAGCAGTCCGGCACTCCGGTCTCCCAATTGGTAACTGAAATATCGCGCGTGCTCCGTATCTCGACGGATGCCATATTGCTGAGCAACGTCCGCGGTGCGCCTGGCTCGTGACGATACGAACTCCGAATACTCTTGAGGATTGTCGGCGATGTGCGTGATTTCATCACCATGAAATTGCCTCACCTGTCTCCTGAAGGAAGTCCTGTTGATCTCCACCACAGGAGGTCGGGAATTGAGGGAGTATGCTTGGGGAGCCGCCGATGATGAGGCGCCGCTACCTTCCGATCCGGATAAGTGCATTCGGGCAAATGTGTCCGCGAACCCTTCGCTTCCTGCATCCGATTGCTCGCCGGCATTATGCGCGCGGTAACTATCGGATGAGCCACCAATTCGACCATACATGACGATTCGTACTCCTATGTTTCGCAACCGAGCTCAAGTTAGCACGGCTGTTCAACATAGGGCGCTTAGTTGACGACTAGCTGACGAGGGCATTCCAACGGCTGCACCAATCAAATCCGCACTGCCGGCCTCAAAACCTCGGACTGCGCCACGCACCGGCCAGCAGAGGCTGAAAGGTCATGCCCGGAGGACTTGCCGTAGTTGCTGGGTGGCAGATCCGAGGGGAGTGATTGCCCCAGGCCCGCGGTTGCGCGGTTGGCCTGACAGAGACACTGGGGCACGGATGGCCAGCCGACATTTGCCACTAGCATGAAACCAGGTCAGTTTTGAACTGGGCAGTCGTGGACTTCCAATGACTAGGCCAAGCCTGCGGCAAAGAATGCTTTCGCGACAGGCTGGAAATATTGCATAGGAACCGCGTGGCCGAGTTTTGTAGTGCTTATCAGCTGACGCGCTAAGACATGGTCATGGACGATCGTCAGGCGTAGTGCCCGCGCCTCACTCAACACATGTGAAACGCGCTCACCTTCGGCACGGCAAACTAAGAACGGCACCCCGGTTTCACCGCGAACGTAACGCAGACCGATCAGGACCGCCCTTCCTGTTAAGACCAGCGTGGCGCGATGCACGCCAAGCGCAGGCTCGTCGGCCGCCTCCTCGCGGATGCGACGCTGTTCACCTTTCAACTCTGGCGCTCCTTGCTGATCCTTCGACTCGCGCGTCACTTCGGTATTGGTCATGCGCATTTCGCGCAGATACAACGCGCGCTGGAGCAGGAGATCGATCAGTCCGCCGACCAGCAGTGCGCCGGCGCCAATTCCCATCAGCAATTTTGTCTCCATAAAGATGAGGCCAACACAGCCCATGCCGCAGATCGGCAGAGGGACCATTGTCTTCCACATCCCGAGAAGGACAATGGAAAAGGTTGCGCTGAGAACCAATACCTTGAACATGGTCTTGCAGACTTCGACCATGGAACGAGCAGACCCCAAGCGCTTCAGCCCTTCAAAGGGGTCAATTTTCTTAAAGCTGAGCTTCATCGGCTCCAGAGAGAAGACAAATCCACCATTGGCTAGCAGGCTGGCCAAAATCACCGCGGCGACGAGGGTTCCAAGCAGCGGGCCAACAGCCGCGACGGTGAGTTGGACGAGCACAACCAATGCCTGCGGCACCGCGGTATCGAAAGGTAGGCTCTGCAACTTGGTGGCTAATAGGAGCGCTTCCCGGCATTTGTCCTCGATCACGCTGCCTCTTAGCCAAAGGTAGCCGAGCCCAGCGCAAGTCCCGACCGCGCGGACGAAATCGGAGCTACGTGGCAGCTGTCCTTTTTTGCGCGCTTCACTTAACTTCTTCGGGCTGGCGGCGTGTGTCTTCTCTTCACTTGTGTCGCTCATGGCAGCAATTTGTCGAACCACTCCAGCGCGCCGTTGGCTTGTGTGACCTCCAGTTTCATGCTCTCCACCAGATAGGCAGCGTAGGTGACCATGAGAACTGGAAAGACAATGTTCTTGATTGCCGGAGACAGTTGGCTCGCCTTAAATTGCGGGGCAAAGCGACGCAGCAGCATCATCGATATATCAATCAGTATCAGGAAGAACACGACAGGCCCCGATACCAATAATGCCGTGCGCATTATGCGGTCGAGAAGCCCCAACAACTCCATTGCTCCTGGCCCGCTCAGTGTCGGGTGAAACTGATACACCGGCCAGATCAAGTAGCTGCGGTACAGGACACTGATCAAAGTTTCCAGGCCTCCTGATCCGACGAATATGGCAATCGCAGTGATCCCCAGAAAAACGCCCATCGCGGAAGCCTGACTGTTCGTCGCGGGATCGGCCGAAGCGGTCGGGCTGCTGATGCCGCGTTGGTTGTCGATAAGCTCCCCGGCAGCCTGAAGGCCCCAAAGCGGAATGCCAAGAAAAGTGCCAAGGAGTACACCGACAAAAACTTCCTTGAATCCGAGCAGGGTTAGCTGGATCAGGCGTGTATCAGGATCCAGCGCCGGCAATCCGCCGCTGACGTGTGCCAGGCATGGTAGTGCGAAGCCAACAGCCAAACAGCCCCGGATCAGCCCACTGATCTGCGAGCGTGTGAATACGGGAAAGATCAGCATGATGCCCATCGCGCGGGCTGCCCCAAGACCTGCCGCAACGACGAGTTCGAGAGCCGTCTGGATCAGAATTTGAATATCGGCCGATGGCGCGTCCATGGGGCGGACTAGTAGCTAAGTGTCATTGCGGGAAACTCGGTGAAGATCTGATCGGCTAGCTCTATGAGCGGGGCGCTTAGCACAGGAGCAAACAGCCCAATCACCGCGACAACGACCAGAAGCTTCACGGTGAGCGGCAAGCTTTCATCCTGGATCTGCGTCGCCGCCTGGAGGATGCCGATGACGAGGCCGACAACCACTGATGCAATGAGCGGCGGTAGAATCCAGATCATGAAAACCACCAGTGATTGGCTCATAAGAGTAATGATGCTGGATTCAGTGATGATCAGCCTCCCGGTAACGTATAACTCAGCACAAGCCCATGCATCAATTTTGACCAACCATCAATGGCAACAAACAAGAAGATCTTGAACGGGACAGATATAACAGTTGGTGAGACCATCGACATACCCATTGCCATCAAGATAGTTGTCACTATCAGATCTATAACAATAAAAGGCAGATAAAGTAGAAATCCTATCTCAAATCCGCGCTTCAATTCTGATAGCAAGAAAGATGGTACAAGTATTGCAAAGTCATCAGGCGTGGCTGCAGCGTGCATTTCCTCTGGCCAGACCTTTTCTGTCGAAGATAGGAAAAATCGCCGCTGCTCTTCATTTGTGAATTTCTTGAGATGCTCGCGCAAGGGCTCACTTCCGGCTTTAGCGGCGCTTACCCAGTCGTCGAATGTCTGATAGTGGAGCTTGGGATCCGACATGCGGTCATAGGTCTGCTCAGCAACGGGCGCACTAACGAACATAGTGAGGATCATCGCCGCGGCGTACAGCACCACATTGGGTGGTATGGTCTGGGTCCCGAGCGCATTGCGGACGAGGAAAAGAACAATTGATACCTTTACAAAGGCCGTTGTCGTGGCAACTGCTAAAACCAGCAGACCGAGTCCGGCGGTAACCGCAAGAAGCGCCAGGATTGTCGGCTGAGCTTCACTCATTGCATGCAAACCCGCCACGGAGCCTGATGCCCAGCTCTTCTCCGATGCGGACAATGTCGCCACGCCCGATACGCTGACCATTGGCCACTATGTCGACCGGGCCGTCGATCGGCCATCCAAGTTCAAAAATATGCCCTTCGCCGGCACTTCTTAATTCCCCAAGAGAAATAGGCCAGCGGCCGCATTCAAAGACAAGCACGATCTCGACATCGTCGAGATCCTTAGTAAGCTCCAGTTGCGATCCGGGTTGTGTCATATGCGCACTCTCCAAAGGACACGGTCGCGGGCGGAAAGGCCCCCGCAAGATTAATTCATCGCCGTCAAGATCCGCCTCGGCGCACAACTGGCCGACAGCTAGGGTGATCTGGCCGCGGCCGAACGGCGCAATATCGGGCAACAATGCATCACCGACACATGCGCTTCGAAGAAGCGCCGCAGGAAGGCGAAGCGTGCCGACCTCTCCTGCAACAATGAGCGGGAGCTCTGGAGGCAGCCCGCCCAGCTGCCGCGGCAACTGGGCAAGCAGTTCGCCTAGCGCGCGAAACGCAGGCGGTACTAAGCCGTCAAGTGGCGTGAACAGGAATAGACGGCCCTTGCCCTTGACCGCGCCGAAAATGATGTCGAGTTCAAGATGAGGAGCCAGCATCGTGGCTTCGCATACCCGCACGAGTTGCACGTTCAGACGCGTCGTCTCCTCCAGTCGAGTGACAAGCGGCTCCAGAGCGAGTTCGAGAATTAGCGAAGCAGTTGGCTCGGAAGGGAAGGCCAAGCCGTTCTGCACTGTCGTGATGAACTCCTCTACGAGCGGGCGCGACAGTGACAAGATGACCGTTTCGGCTCCCACTCTCCAGACGCAGTCAAGCATCGGAATGGCAGCAGGTTCCTGCTGCCAGACAAGCCCTGCCGTTCGCACCGATAGCGGCACCTCGTTGATCCGGCTTTGAAACGGCGTGCGCGGCGCTGCTGTATCATTGAGCCACGAGACAACCGTGTGGGACAGTTTCAGAACTGGTTCGAACATGGCGGGTGTGACCGCAGCGCCTATCAAAGACTGCACGGTCGTGTCATTCGGACGACCTCTTGCGACCGTCGGATCCGGTTGCGCGGCATTTAGGCAAGCGACCCCCTCGCATATTTCAGCAGTATCTCATCGTCGGCCTCGATCTCGGCTGCGGCCTCCGAATGAGTCTCGACGGCGCGCCGCACGTCGTCCTCGATTTGTTGCCATTTGTCCCTTGCCGCCGAACATATGACCCATAGCTCCCTCGTCCTGGACGCCGCCATCTCAGCCTCCTCTTGAGCGATTTGGGTATCATCAAGCATCTGCCGTCTGGAATTGATCTCAGCGGCAAGTTGTTCAGTGTGAAGGCGGTGACGGTCGAGCGCTGCGCTAGACAAGTTGTCGAGTGACATCAGATGCTGATAGAGCGCTGCTTCTTTTCTTGAACAATGTTGCTGTATCATTGCAAGCTCCCTAGAGGCATTTTGTACGGCTGAGGCGGCCACATCGCGCTGGGCTTCCTTCTTGGACAGCTCGCCAAGGGCACGACGCTCTTGCATTTCCTTCAGAAGCCGTAACCTCGAAGACTGAATCCAGTTTACGCGGTCAGACGCGACATCCATGCGACCGTCTCCTCGAAATCTGACGCGTCATCTTCGCTCTGGCGCAGAAACTCCCTCAGTTCGTCGATTGACGCGACAGCCCGGTCAGTCAGGGGATCTCCACCTGGCTTGTATTCGCCAACATTGATCAAGAACTCGGTCTCGGCATAGCGCGACAGGAGCTCGCGGAAAATGGATGCTGCCTTGCGATGTGTCCCCGAAACGACTGCATCCATGACGCGGCTGCGACTCTGCAGCACATCAATAGCGGGGAAATGCGATCGCGCCGCAATAGCGCGTGAGAGGATGACATGGCCATCGAGAATACCACGCGATTCCTCGGCGATTGGATCACCCGTGCCATCACCCTCTACAAGCACCGTATAGAAGGCCGTGATTGAGCCCCGCTCACCCATGCCGGCGCGCTCGAGCAGGCCTGGCAGCATGCCAAAAACGGAAGGAGGAAAGCCCCGTCGCGTCGGCGGCTCACCCGCAGCAAGGCCTATTTCGCGCATAGCGCGGCAGAAGCGCGTCAGCGAATCCAGCATGAGAGCAACGCGTAGGCCTTGATCGCGGAAATATTCCGCGAGCGCAGTCGCCATTGGAGCGCATTGCGCACGCTCTACCGCCGAGCGGTCGGATGTTTCAACCACGACGACCGTACGGAGAAGGCCCTCTTCACCAAGATTCCTTTCGATGAATTCACGAACTTCCCGTCCACGTTCGCCTATGAGCGCCACTATGACGACGTCAGCGGCGGCACCCTTTACGATCTGTGACAACAGCGTCGACTTGCCACCACCTGGCTCGCCATAAATCCCGATCCGCTGGCCCTCGCCGCACGTCAGCAGACCATCGAGGACACGGACCCCAAGCGGGAATGGCCGCTCAATCATGCGCCTCGTCATCGGATTGGGGGCTCTGCCATGCAGGGGCCGAGTTTCGACGGTCTTGATTTCGCCTTTGCCGTCCAATGGGCGGCAACGACTGTCGATCACGCGACCGAGCAAATCGCCGCCGACGGGCACCTCACGCATTCGGCCAGTGGCCACGACCTCTGCGCGGCTGGATAGGCCCACCAAGTCCCCGATCGGTGTCAGCAATACACCATCACCCGACAGGCCGATCACCTCGGCCTCGAGCGACAGCCCGGTTCGCGGGTCCTCTAGGAGGCAAAGTTCCCCAATACGAGTGTCTGGCAAGACGGCATGAACCAGTGTGCCGATAGCCCGCGTGATCCGACCGCGCACCGCACGCGTGTCAATTCGCTTGGCCGCAGCCCTCAAAGACGAGATTGCTGGAACGAGAGCTCGAGTGTCGGCGTCAGCGTTATGTTCTGGGACGGGCTTTCTCATAGCTCGCCTTTCTCACAGAGCGTCCCGAAACCAAGGCGCAGCGCGCGCATCTGGGCGTCAAGTCCAAGGTCAACATTGCCGTACTCGCTCCACAGCACGCAGCGTTGCGGCGACAATGTCGGGTCGGGCTCGATCCGCACCCTTGGTCGACCATCCTGGCCGTCGCATCGAGCAAACTCTCGTGCAAGCATGTCGACTTGCATGGGAGAAACATGAAGGCAAACGTCGGCGCCGCTGTATTGACACTCTATGGCGTGACGAACAGCCCTCACCAATAGCTCGCCCGGATCGAAAGCGCCGATAAGATCGCTCAATATTTCCATCACGAGCTGCGGCAATTCCTGCTCCAGAGCCGCCTTTCGTCGCGCGATTTCGGAGATTGTCTCCGCAATCAACCCTGCCATCTCCTCGGTGCCTGCATTCGAGCCCTCCATGTGGCCGCGCGCCCACGCCCGCTGGTAAACCGCGCGTGCCCAGTTTCGAACGCGCTGCCGATGCCGTTCTGCCGCGGCAAGGGCTTGCGCGGCGCTGTGCCAGGTTTCGAGCTCGCTCGCGGGTATCAGTGGTCCGACTGGACGCATCTGCGGCGCTATTGGCCCCTCGGAAAGTTCGACTGTCATTTCACCGGGGTCTCTGTCTCAAAATGAGCTACTACAAGTGAAAGCAATTGGCCGGCGGCGGTCCAATGCTCATGTGCTGGAGTCTCCGCGGCAGTCCCCTCGGGCAATCGAAGAAGCACGCGGTTACGCTCGGTCGCTGAACTGTCCTGGAGCCAAGCTCCAAGACATGCGTGTCCATCGTATTCGATTTGCTGAGCGAGTTTTTCTGGGTCCGAGATCAGTCTTTTGTCAACAGCATGCAGCAGGTGTCGGATTCCGAATGCGTGTGCATCCACGCCGATGCGTTTAACAAGGATGGCAAGCTCAGGCTGAGAGACAAACGCGACCAGCGAACGGGCATGCCAGATACTACCAGCAAGAAGGGCCGCTCGATATGGATCATGCCCGCGTAGAAGGTCCGGCCTGCAGCCGATGTGGTTCAGATCCACGTCATCGTTGCCCAGCAATTCTGCCAGCCTTGGATGCAGTCTGGAACACTTCTGCAACTTCACTAACGTTTCGGCCGATAACGCTGGATCAAGACGCGCCGCAAGACGGGTTGGATGGGCCGAAGCCGCAAGCTCGCTCGCGCCCGGAAAGTGCGGACCATCAGGTCGGGCGGTCTGTATAGGCATTGGCAATGAGATGTCACCCACGTCCAATTGCAGGCATTCTTTTGCGAATGGCCTCGACAGCAGAAGCATCCCGGCGCCCCTCGACCTTGGAAACGCCGGTTGATTGCTTGCGCCGACGCGTAACAACGCCGATCAAGAGATAACAGGCCACGGCGAATACGGCTGCGGCAAAACCTGTTACGGTCGCCAGAAGTGGCGCAGGAAGAGGTAGTGATGCTTGTGGCAAAACAGCAGTCGGATCGGGCCGTTGCTCGTGTGCGGACCGTTCTACCGGCACCAAAACCACTTCCACCTTATCGTAGGACAGGCCTTCGATGCTGTCGGCTACAAGCATCTTTATCTTTGGCAGCAGAGCCGCGACATTTGTTTTTGCGTCGTGCCTGATAAACACCGAGGCCGAGGATGGCGTGGCACCGGCTCGCACAAGGTCGTTATGCGGCAGCACGACGTGAACACGTACAGAAAAAACGCCATCGATATCGCTGATCGTCCGCGACAACTCTTCGCTCAGGGCATACACGTAACGGGCACGCTCTTCGGTCGGCGAGGCAATCAGGCCTGATCCTTGGAATATCTCACCGAGGTTCTTGAAGGATTGGCGCGGCAGCCCCTTGGCGTTCAGAAGGTTGATTGAGAAGGCGAGCAGCTTTTCGTCAACCTGGATCGTGCTGGTTCCATCCTTGGCGACCACCCGGATCGCGGCGACCCCGTTGTCTTCAAGAAGTGCGAGCATTTCATTTGCCTCACGCTCTTGCAATTGCGTGTAGAGGTCGGCTTTGCAAGCAGTGAGGGCGACGAGAACTGGCAGCATGACAAGTCTAACCGACCGCCACCCTGACAGGCCACGCATGATTTCGCCCTCGGCCAAGCCAATCATGCGCGCGGTTCAGCCTTCCTTCAAAAGTTTATTCACGGATGATGTGACGCCGCTGACGCCTTTGGAGATAAGCGCCACCTGGGTGACGCCGTTGTAAACATCCCGAAGACCAGCCATCATCGTTTCGAAGTCTTGCCCTTGTTGGGGAATGCCCGAGATTCCGGTTCCCGCCTCACCTGGAACGGGAAGCTTCTGCGCCGGTCCCGGTAGAGCGCCCTTCGAAAGGGCTATGTCATGGTCGAGCGCGGGGAAGGAAACAGTGTTGTGTGGATATAGGGAGGAAATCGTCTGCAACACGCGATCGCCCATGCCGCTCGTCGGCGCAGCCGCGCGCTGAACATCCATCGCCGCAGCAACTGGCGCCGCACTCGCTGGCCCCGCGGCGGCATCGTTTTTCAGCGAGTCGGCTGCATGCCCTAAGGCGCGCTCAAACTGGGCCTGCTCGACAATCGACGGTGATCCGACCCTGGGGAGGCCAGCCGTTAGAGTGGCAGAGATCGACGTGACAGGCATCATCATGTAAGGACTCGGTTGCTCTCTCTGACCGGGCGAGCCCCGCCCATTCATCACCCGGTGTCGGCGCAACACTCCTAGGGGGGCAAGCTGACAACAAGCTGACTAACGGCGGCGTCATTTCGACAATCTAAAATCTCTTCGGCAATTTAGTCACTTGTGATGATTTCAGCGTTTGGTTTATCAGTGCGACATGCCGAGAACGCTTATCCAACCCGTCACCCTGCATGTTTTGAGACTTCTTTGTGCCGGGTTTTTTCTGTCCACCGGGATTCACCCGGCGCATGCAGTCCCGCTGTCCCTTCCGGCGACACCCTATAGATACACGGTTCTGGATCAGGAGCTCGCTGCAGCGTTGCAGGAATTCGGCAACAACCTGAATATCAGGGTCAACATCAGTCCTGCGGTGAAGGGGCGAATTCGCGGACGTATGCCTGATTTGCCACCGCGCGCGTTCCTCGACCGCTTGACGAACCTTTACGGTCTACAATGGTACTATGACGGCCTTGTGCTCTATGTGTCTGCTGCACAAGAATCGCAAACTCGAATGCTTTTGATGACGTCGATTCGCTTCGATGCGTTCAAGGGGGCTCTCGACAAGCTTGATATCTCCGACGAGCGCTATGTGGTCAAACCCGTGCCAGGCAATGGCCTCGTCTTCGTTTCCGGTCCACCGCGCTTCGTCGCACTCGTGGAGCAGACCTTTAACGGCTTGGTGGCGCAGGCGCAGGCGCAGACTCACATAGCGGCAACGCCAAAGGAATCAGTGCTGATCTTGTTTCGCGGCTCCTCCACTACGGTCGTTCGCGACGGACGACCGGATGCTTCTTATTCTTCTGACATCCCACAACAGGATAGCGTTGGCGGGAAGCCTGAGCTGGGCAAGAAATGAACATTGAGGATTTCCCGCAGCTCTGAAGAACATGACTGCGGCTACCCCTTTGTGAACTCTTCGCAAACTCGTCAGTTTCTCGAAAGCTAATCCGCTCATGATGAGTCCCGGCAGCTCTCGCGGTGACTCCGGCCATTGTGTTGGACCGAACCTTGGAGCCGGCCCGGAACACAGCAATTGAAGGCAGGGCAGGCGCATTCGTGACCTGCCGACGCTTGGAATTGTCGAATTTTGTGAAACGCAAGGGATCTTCTGTCGGGGTCTCTTGTGGGGATTTCAACGTCACGTCTGAGGATGCATAATGTCGGCCAGTAATCTTTCAACTTTCTACCGCTCAAATTCGCTACAGTCCGCAAGGGGTTGGCCGGGCCTGAAAGTTTCCCATTTTGCGACCCAGCATCAGCAAAGTGCATCGTGCTTCGAAGCGATGCTGTCCACTTGTGTGCTGGCAGACAAGCCCGGCTCTTTCGCGCAAGGGGATCTGCCAGCGTCGAATCTTGATTCGACAATGGATAAATTGCGGCAGGACCCTTTGGGCCATCTGGCACCGGATGTCTTGACATTGAATGGCTTGGAGCAACACCCACTGGATCTGCTGCCGCCAAATATGAGGGCGGCTCTCAAGGAGGACCAATCGCAACGCTCCAAGGCGACTGAAGCCCAACATCTGCTCGGCGTCACTCCGAAGATCGAGCCGGCTCCCAGGCCGAGCCCCGGAATCACGTGGAACGGTGGGTCGCTGACCACGGCTGAGTTGCAGATTGTTGCGGTACTCAACCGTCACAAGGACCAATGCCCGCTTACTTGGAAGTCGTTGACCGACAAAGCCAATGATCCCTCTACGCCACCGGATCTGAAAGCGGCGATCCAGGGACTGCAGCAGGATTCGGGACTTTTTTATGCGATTGGCTCGCAGGGCGACGGCCGCTGTGGAGGCAAGATCAACGCCAAGGACTTGGCCGGATTTTCAAACCACCACCCACAAGTTGCTGCATTTCAGGAAGCCCAAGCGCGAAGCTACGAGCAGAACTACATACCATCCGACGGCAGCGGAGGTTTGCAGCCTTCGGTCATGACCTTGAGCGATGCCTTGCGGGAGTTTTACCGGTACTCCGAAAATCTGTCCAAGGACCTGAGTCTGGATGAGTTCAAGAAAATGGTCGGCGGCGAATCGAAAAACGGCAAATTTCCGCCCCAGGTCATTGCGGCGGCGCAATATTTCCTCGATCACCCCGATGCTTGGAACCAGTTGTGCGGTGGCTCGAAAGGGAAGATGCACAAAGAGGATTTCCTGCAAGTCGCCTCATCGTCGATGAGCCTCACGCAAACTGAGCTGAATACGGTCGAGATGATCAAGGACCATCAGGACACGTTCTTTGGAAGCGGTGTTCTGACTCGCGACAAACTGGCGAAAATGAAAGACGACAAGAGCCTTGATCCGAAAGTGCGGGAAGCAGCCTCTCAGCTCCTTTCAGATCCTCTTCTGTTTGGCCTCCTGAACAATTCGATCACGGGCTATAAGACCCATCATAAATTCTTCGACTTTGGCGGCGGGCATACGGTTGATTCCGGCAATATCAGCAAAAAAGACTTTGCCCATTTTTGCACAAACATGTCGTCTGCGAACCGCAACGTTCAGCAGCCAATCACCCACGGCGCCCAAACCGCAGAAGAGCAGAATGCCGTCGCGGACATGAAGATGGGCCTGATGGACCAGCCTGACATTAAGTCAGCCAAAAAGAACGGCGGGGCCGTCATGCACGTCGTCGACTCCGTGCTCAAAATCGAGACGAAAGTGCTCGACTTGGCGGCAACGGCGGTGGGACTGCTCAGCTTCATTCCGGGCCTCGGACAAGTAGCCGATCTTGCCTCGATGGTTCTCGAGGCTGAGTCGCAAGCAGCCAATCTCCTGCGTACGGCCATTAACGGAGGCGATATGAAGCGAGCGCTGGAGGAAGCTGGCCTCAATATGGCCGCGCAGGCGATCGGCCTTATCGCAGGCCCCGAGGTCAAGCTGGCCATTCGAAATGGGCTCGTAAAGCACCTGATGGAAGAGGCCTTGGCGGCAGGCATTGATCTTTCGGTCTCGACGGCGCAGGACTACGCAGAAGGCTATGTGAATAACCTCAAAGCGCGCCTTGCAGGCGGCCCTGAGCAAAGCCTAGGCCTTCCGAGCATGCCATCATTCCAGAGTGTGGCAAGCAATGTGCCCTTCGTCGGCATTGCCTTATCCTAGCCGTCGCCTTGCGCGGAAGCTTTGGCTCGCGCGCTGACATAAGGGTCATTGTGGCACAAGCAGGGGTTCATCCGCATCAACGCAGCGGTGTTCCTGACGCCATCTGGATCGGACTGTGAGGGGGATGTCCGAAGTCTGTGAAGGCTTCGGTATATGACGACTTCAGAGTTACGCTGAGCCCAGCCATCTCGAGCCGGTGCGCCGGGTCGAGGTTTTCACGGGCGCCGGCCGGCAGCGGGAATGGTCTCCGGAAGGCACGGCGCGGATGGTGGCGGAGCGGCGCAGCCGAAGGAACGGCTGTCGCGCGCCCAGGGCGGCCTCCCGAACAGCAGACGATGATCTCCTGCCTTGGGCCTATATCCTTGTGCCCACGCTCAAGGCAGTCGGCTGAAAACAGCGCTGATTTAAAACAGCATTATCCTGCACTGCACCCTCGATCCTTGCGCTCACCGATCGCTCGTCGACACGCACGCGGTCAAGTCGTTATCGGCGCTATGCCGATGGGCTTCGAGAGCAAGGTGGACGCTGAGCGGTGCGTCAGCCTCAGGGCGCGGCTGGCCAGCTTTGGGTCTCACGCTCTATGACGGCAACACCCGGCTGATCAACTTGGCCTGTTCGCGGGCTCCCGGCAGCGGCGCGGAAGCCACGGTCCGCCTTCCTCGGCTTCAGGCCAAAGATACCGCAGCATGCTCCAGAGCTATGTCTGCCGCCTCCGCCCCATCGTCGCTGGTCATGTGGAAAGGACAAGCAGGCTACGCACCCCATAATCCCGTCGGGCAGGATTCGACAGTCGACGGCGAGACATTCGCCAAACCTCACCCTTGATTCTCAGCAACGTTAAAAAAAATTCACATAATGTTCGTGAGTGTAGTCTCCTGTCAGGTGGTACATTAGCCCCAATATCTGGCGTCTTAGTCGTAGAAAGGACTGTGATCCATCTTCCATTAGCATCCATACCAGCGGATTTACAGCAAATGACGAGAGAGGTCTCATGCGGATTGATGGGGATAGAAGGGCTAGCGGCTTGCTGCATCCCGTCCGGGTTGATGCCAACCAATGTTGACACTGGTAAATCGCCTAAGGACGGCAGCGCATCTTGATCGCCTTCGAATCCTGGGCCTTTGCGCGCATGCGGATCTAACCGTCGGCGAGCTGGCCGATATTACCAGTCTGCCTCGCGAGCAGGTTCGACGCCACGTTCGGCGGCTGGGCAGAGCCAACTTTCTTTGCTGCAACGAACAACGTCCGCAGTCTTCGTACCATATGCAAGCAGGAGGCAAGGATGGCGGGCTGGCTCAATTGGTGGTCGATCTCCTGCCCCACGATGATGGCCATCATAAAAGAGACCTACAACGCCTGGAAGCAATACAAGACGCGCGGTTGAAGGGACCGCCTGCTTGATCGTGAAATAGATCAGTCCAAATGGAGCGCGACTACCATGGATAACTCCGCCGGCGGCGCCATCGCGCAGCCCGACACTTACGGGCGGCCTCACTTAGCCGCCGTCGACTCCCGCGTTCACGAACTGCTTCTAAGACAGGAGCGTCAGGAGCGGACAACTCTCAAACTGATCGCCTCCGAGAACTTTGCCTCCTCGGCGGTGTTGGAAGCGACCGGGTCGATTTTCACCAACAAGTATGCCGAGGGATACCCCGGTGCGCGCTACTACGCCGGAAACGAGATCGTCGATGAGCTTGAGACCCTCGCGATCGAGCGCCTGAAAGCGCTATTTGGCAGTGAACACGCCAACGTCCAGCCTTATTCAGGCTCGCCAGCCAACCAGGCTGTCTATCGCGCGCTTTTGAGCCCCCGTGACAAAGTCATGGGCTTGCCTTTACCCGAAGGCGGCCATCTGACTCACGGTTGGTCCGTCAATTTTTCCGGCAGCGATTATCAGCGCGTCCCGTACAGGCTGCACGAAAAGACACAGCAAATTGACTATGACCACTTGCGCGAGACCGCCAAGCGGGAACGCCCGAAGCTAATTTGGGTCGGCGGAACTGCTTATCCGCGTATTTTTGACTACGCGGCAATGGCCGAAATTGCTTCGGAGGTGAACTCGTATCTGGTGGCTGACATCGCCCACATCTGCGGCCTGGTTGTCGCAGGAGTGCATCCGAACCCCGTGTCCCATTGCGATGTGGTCACCAGCACCTCTCACAAGTCGATCCGCGGTCCCCGGGGTGGCTTCATTTTATCAAGGAATGAAGACCGTTATCAGCCCCTCCATCATCCGAAGAGCAAACACAATCTGCGCCGTGTTCCCTCTTCTGCAAGGCGGACCGCATATGAATACTATCGCCGCGCTTGCCGTCGCTTTGCAGGAAGCAGCGAACTCGTCCTTTCGTGTCTACGGTCAGCAGATCGTCCACAACGCCAAGGCTCTGGCCCAGGCGCTTCTGGAGCGAGGTTATGAACTCGTCACTGGGGGCACTGACAATCACATGCTGATCCTTGATCTTCGGGACCGGCCGCTGTCAGGCAAAGCCTATGCGGAGCGCTTATCGCGTGCAGGCATCATTGCGAATTTCAATATGGTCCCGGGCGACCGGCGGCATCCGGCGCTGACAAGCGGCATCCGCTTAGGGACACCAGCGGTGACGTCCATGGGCATGCGCGAAACGGAGATGGTGCAGATCGCCGCTTTCATCGACTCGGTCTGCCGCCAGCCCGATGACCAGGAAGTTCATGCGAGCGTACGAAGAGACGTTGCCGACTTCTGCACTGCGTTCGATGTTCCCGGCATCCGCGACCGATAAGCCACCCCAATCCAGAAACTCCTCACTAACTCCAGCACTTGAAGCGAGGGCATTTTTATGACCAGGCAGTTCGTGTTCTCTTCCGAATCCGTCGGCGCGGGACACCCCGACAAGATGGCAGACAACATCTCCGATGCCATTCTCGATGCGGTCCTGCGCACCGATCCGAAGGCGCGCGTCGCCTGTGAAGTGTTGGTGAAGACGGGGATGGTCGTTGTGGCTGGCGAGATCACCAGCCATGCCCACATCGATTACAGCCAAGTCGCCCGCGATACGATACTCGATATTGGCTACGACGATGATGCGATTGGCTTTGATGGTCGACGTTGCGCCGTCGTTCTGGCCCTCACCGAGCAGTCGCCCGACATAAGCCAGGGCGTTGATGAAGGACGAGGGCAGGATCTCGGGCAAGGGGCAGGGGATCAGGGCATCATGTTTGGATTCGCATGCAACGAGACGGATACATTGATGCCCCTGCCGATCCAACTCGCTCACCATTTGACGAAAAGACAGGCCGAGGTCCGGAAAGCGGGACAGCTTGGCTGGCTGCGTCCGGACGTGAAATCTCAAGTGTCGGTACGCTACGAAGGGCTCCGCCCGGTGGCGCTGGATACCATAGTCCTGTCAACGCAGCATGACGAAGCGGTCTCACAAGCCACGGTCCGCGAAGGCGTCATTGAGGAGATCATAAAACCGGTCCTGCCGGCCCACCTGGATACTTCGGGGATCAGATTTCTGGTCAACCCAACAGGGCGGTTCGTGGTCGGTGGGCCTGCCGGCGACTGCGGCCTCACAGGACGGAAGATCATCGTCGATTCCTACGGTGGGACCGGGCGTCACGGCGGCGGTGCCTTTTCGGGCAAGGACCCATCCAAGGTTGACCGCTCGGCGGCCTATGCCGCCCGGTATGTCGCGAAGAACATCGTTGCCAGCGGCCTTGCAGAGGTCTGCGAGGTTCAGCTTGCCTACGCGATCGGCGTGGCCAGTCCGGTTTCTGTCATGGTCAATACCTTCGGAACCGCAAGGATCGAGGAAAAAAGGATCGAGCGCCTTGTTCTCGAGGTTTTCAATCTCCGACCGAAAGGCATCATCAAGATGCTTGATCTCTTACGGCCGATATACCGCAAGACGGCGACATACGGACACTTCGGGCGTGAAGAGCCTGAGTTCACTTGGGAGAAGACGGACAAAGCTGACGATTTGCTGCGTGAAGCCGGACCGGCAGCTGCGTGAGGGCGGCTGGATCAAGCGCATGCGGCAACCCATTTCAACTCGCGAGACCACGCCCGGCCGGCGTGGCAAGAAGCCGGCTCGGGTTTTGGCGGAGATTTTGATGCCGGATTATGACGTGCTTTGCATCGGCAATGCCATTGTCGACATCATCGCCCAGTGCGACGAGGAATTCCTCGAGACCAACGGCATCATCAAGGGCGCGATGAACCTCATCGACACACAACGCGCCGAACTGCTCTACAGCCGCATGGGCCCGGCGATCGAGGCCTCCGGCGGCAGCGCCGGCAACACGGCGGCCGGCGTCGCCAGCTTTGGCGGCCGGGCCGCCTTCTTCGGCAAGGTCTCCAACGATGCGCTGGGCGAAATCTACGCGCACGACATCCATGCGCAGGGCGTCGCCTTCGACACCATACCGCTCAAGGGTGAGCCGCCGACGGCGCGCTCGATGATCTTCGTCACGCCCGACGGCGAGCGCTCGATGAACACCTATCTCGGCGCCTGCGTCGAGCTTGGCCCTGAGGATGTCGAAGCCGACAAGGCGTCCGGCGCCAAGGTCACCTATTTCGAAGGCTATCTGTGGGACCCGCCGCGCGCCAAGGAGGCAATCCGCCAGACGGCGAAGCTGGCGCACGCGGCAGGCCGAGAAGTGTCGATGACGCTATCGGATTCGTTCTGCGTCGACCGCTACCGCGACGAATTCCTCGACCTGATGCGCTCGGGCACGGTCGACATCGTCTTTGCCAACAGCCACGAGATCAAGTCGCTCTACCAGACATCGTCGTTCGACGAGGCGCTGGCCCAGATCCGCAAGGATTGCCGGATCGCCGCCGTCACCCGCTCGGAAAAAGGCTCGGTGATCGTGCGCGGCGACGAGACCGTGGTGATCAAGGCGACCGCCATCAAGGAACTGGTCGACACGACGGGCGCCGGCGATCTCTATGCCGCCGGCTTCCTGCATGGCTACACGCAAGGCCGCGACCTGCAGACTTGCGGCGACCTTGGCTCACTGGCAGCCGGATTGGTGATCCAGCAGATCGGCCCCAGGCCCCGTCAGAATTTGCGCCGCGAGGCCGAGCAGGCGGGGTTGCTGTAGAGAAAGCTCTTCCCTTCTCCCCCTGTGGGAGAAGGTGTCGCCGAAGGCGACGGATGAGGGGTGCTCCAGCTTGGCACTGACGGTACTCCGTCCAACACCCCTCAACCGTCTTGGCGCTGCGCGCCAATCCACCTTCTCCCATAGGGGGAGAAGGGAAGGCCGCCTCCGCTTCTCACCGTCGCGCGGCTGTCACACATCGCACCTACACGCAATCTGGCGCCCCGCGACTGACCTTTCGGGGCGCCAACAGCCAGTTGGGGTGTCAAGAAATGCAAGACAGCGAGCTGTCGGGCCGCAGCATCTGTTGCCGTCGCGATTTCCGCTTTCCGCTCTAGAGATTCAACAGCCGGCCGCAGCTGTGGGAGGAGAGCGCGGCCCAGAAGACAGATGTATGAACAGATTTCAGCTCCAGGGCCTCAAGCAGGACGACTTCGCCGAGATGGTCGCCGAAGACGTCGAACGCGCGCTTGCCCGCTATGACGAGACTATCAACAAGCCCACCATGGTCTCGGTCGGCAAAATCGCCGGCAGCATAGCGTCCGCCGTCACCTTGCTGTCACCGAAGCACCAGCGCGCTATCGACGCCATCCATGCCGACCTGCCCGGCCTGGCCTCGAAATTCGTGCGCGCGCTGGCGGCGGAAGCCGCGCGCCGCAGCGAAGCCGGTATAGCCGGCGTGATCAATCCGCCGACGACCCCGTTGGCCGATGTCGAGCCTCCTTCGCTGCCAAAATCCGACGATCTCGAATCGATGCTGATCGAGGACTGGGCGGGCCGCGTCGCCGGCTCGACCTATCTGGAAGAGAATTTGCGTATCGCCCGCTCGACCCTGCACCGCTGGCAGCGGCGGGGCGAGGTCATCGCCTTGCGCAAGGGCGGCCGCAAACATGTCTTCCCGCTGGCGCAGTTCGTCGACGGCCGGCCGGTAGCGGGCATTCGCGACGTGCTGTCGCTGATCAGCAATCCCAGACTGGCGTGGCTGTGGCTGACTCGCCCCTCGGCGCAGCTCGACGGCCGCGTCCCGATCGACTTGCTGCGGCAGGATCAGGTGGACGAGGTCGTCGAGGCCGCGCGCGTGTTCGCGCCGGGCTGAACGCCTCCCGGACTCACCGCTAAGGCTCGCCGCTCAAGTCCCCGCCGTATACGCCGCGATCGCCGCCATGTTGACGATGTCCGAGTCCTTGGCGTTCAGCGACACGATCTGAACCGGCTTGTTCAGCCCCACCAGCAGCGGGCCGATCACGGTCGAGCCGCCGAGTTCCTGCAGCATCTTGGTCGAGATCGAGGCCGAGTGGAACGCCGGCATGATCAGCACATTGGCCGGGCCGGTCAGCCTTATGAACGGATATTGCGCCATGGCCCGCGCATTGAGCGCCACGTCGGCGGCCATTTCGCCGTCATATTCGAAATCGACGCGGCGCTTGTCGAGGATACGCACGGCTTCCTGGACGCGTTCGGAGCGTTCGCCCTGCGGATGGCCGAAGGTCGAATAGGCGAGCATGGCAAGCCTCGGCTCATAACCCATGCGGCGGGCAAAGCCGGCTGCCTCCTCGGCGATGTCGGCGATCTGCTCGGCATTCGGCATATCGTGCACGGCAGTGTCGGCGACCAGCACGGTCTTGCCTCGCGCCAGCACGATCGAGACGCCGATGACGCGGTGGCCGGGCTTGGCGTCGATGACGCGGCGGATGTCGTCGAGCGCGGTCGAATAGTTGCGGGTGACACCGGTGACGATGCCGTCGGCGTCCCCCAGCGCCACCATGCAGGCGGCAAAATGGTTGCGATCGTTGTTGATCAGGCGCTGGCAGTCGCGGAACAGGAAGCCTTTGCGCTGCATGCGCTCGTAGAGATAGTCGGTATAGATGCCGTTGCGGCGCGACAGCCTGGCATTGATGATCTCGATGCCTTGCTTGTTGAGGTCGATGCCGGCGTGCTTGGCGTTTTCCTTGATGACGTCGTCGCGTCCGAGCAGGATGGCGGTGCCGAGCCGCTGGTTCACATAAGAGACGGCGGCGCGCATGACCTGTTCCTCCTCGCCCTCGGCGAAGACGATGCGCTTGGGCTGGCGGCGCACGCGGTCGTAGATGCGCTGCAGGGTCGAAGCGATCGGGTCGCGGCGGGCCGACAGCTCCTGCGCGTAACGGTCGAGATCGAGGATCGGCTTGCGGGCGACGCCTGAATCCATCGCCGCCTTGGCGACCGCGATCGGAATGGCCGAGATCAGGCGCGGGTCGAACGGCACCGGGATGATGTAGTTGGGGCCGAATTTCGGCCGGTTGCCCTGATAGGCGGCGGCGACATCGTCGGGCACATCCTGGCGTGCCAATGCCGCCAGCGCCTGCGCGGCGGCGATCTTCATGTCGTCATTGATGGTGGTTGCCCTGACATCCAGCGCACCGCGGAAGATATAGGGAAAGCCGAGCACGTTGTTGACCTGGTTGGGGTAATCAGAGCGACCGGTGGCCATGATGGCGTCGGTGCGGATCTCCGCCACTTCCTCCGGCGTGATTTCCGGATCGGGATTGGCCATGGCGAAGATGATCGGGTTCTTGGCCATCGACTGCACCATGGCGGTGGTCAGCGCGCCCTTGGCGGAGAGGCCGAGGAAGACATCGGCGCCATCGAGTGCCTCGGCGAGGCTGCGCGCCTCGGTCTTGACCGCATGCGCCGATTTCCACTGGTTAATGCCTTCGGTGCGGCCCTGGAAAACGACGCCCTTGGTGTCGCACAGGATGATGTTTTCCGGCGCAAAGCCCATCGCCTTCATCAGCTCGATGCAGGCGATGCCGGCCGCACCGGCGCCGTTGCAGACCATTTTTGTGGTCTTCATGTCGCGACCGGTGATTTCCAGCGCGTTGATCAGGCCGGCCGCCGAGATGATGGCGGTGCCGTGCTGGTCGTCGTGAAAGACGGGAATGTCCATCAATTCGCGCAGGCGCTGCTCGATGATGAAGCATTCCGGCGCCTTGATGTCCTCGAGATTGATGCCGCCGAAAGAGGGCCCGAGGAACCGCACGCAGTTGATGAACTCGTCGGCGTCCTCGGTGTCGACCTCGAGATCGATGGAATCGACATCGGCGAAGCGCTTGAACAGCACCGCCTTTCCCTCCATCACCGGCTTGGAGGCCAGCGCGCCGAGATTGCCTAGACCGAGGATAGCCGTGCCGTTGGAGATGACGGCGACCATGTTGCCGCGCGTCGTGTAGTCGAAGGCGCGGCTGGGGTCCTCGGCGATGGCCAGAACCGGAACCGCGACACCAGGCGAATAGGCGAGGCTGAGGTCGCGTTGTGTCGCCATCGGCTTGGTGGCGACGACCTCCAGCTTGCCCGGCCGACCCATGGCGTGGAACTCGAGCGCTTCCTGCGCACTGACGGACGGACCGCTGTTCTCGGTTTTCCTGGCCATGATGTTCTTGATTTCCTCACCGGTGCAGCACCTCCTTGAAGCGGGTGCTTTGTTTCGGTCCGAATTAAGACCACGCGCCGCCGCGTGTAAACCGCCAGCGCGCTGGAATCGCCGTCCGCATCGGCAATTGCGGACAAGCTGCCGTCCCGTCGTCCCCTGTTTTTCGAAGCGCCGGCATTAAACCGCATCATCACATCTGCTAGCGTGCCGCGCATGAACATGCACAGCCCGAACGAGCCAGACGCCCCCGAGGCGATGACGCCGGCGCCGACCGTCCATGCCGGTGCCACGCCGATGATCGAGCAATTCATCGAGATCAAGGCGGCGAACCCCGATTCGCTGCTGTTCTATCGCATGGGCGATTTCTACGAGCTGTTCTTCGATGATGCCGACAAGGCGAGCCGGGCGCTCGGCATCGTGCTGACCAAGCGCGGCAAGTATCAAGGGCTCGACATCCCGATGTGCGGGGTGCCGGTGCATGCCGCCGACGACTATCTGCAGAAGCTGATCGGCCAGGGTTTCCGCGTCGCCGTCTGCGAACAGATCGAGGATCCGGCCGAGGCCAAGAAACGCGGCGGCAAATCGGTGGTGCGCCGCGACGTGGTGCGGCTGGTGACACCGGGCACCATCACCGAGGACAAATTGCTGGCGCCCTCGGAATCGAGTTTCCTGATGGCGCTGGGGCGGGTGAAGGGCGGAGCGGACCACTCCTTTGCGCTGGCCTGGATCGATATCTCGACCGGCGCCTTCCGCGTCACCGACACCACCGCCGACCGGCTGCTGGCCGATATCTTCCGTGTCGATCCGCGCGAGCTGATCGTCGCCGAGCCGGTGTTCCACGATCCGGAGTTGAAGCCGGTGTTCGACGTGCTCGGCCGCGTCGCCAGCCCGCAGCCGCCGTCGCTGTTTGATTCGGCATCGGCCACGGGACGCATCGCCCGCTTCTTCGATGTGGCGACACCGGATAGTTTTGGCGCCTTTTCGCGCGCCGAACTGTCGGCGATCTCCGGCGCCATCGCCTATGTCGAGAAGACGCAGAAGGCCGAGCGCCCGCCGCTGTCGCGGCCCGAGCGCGAAGAGCAGGGCTCGACCCTGTTCATCGATCCGGCGACACGCGGCAATCTGGAACTGCTGCGCACGCTGTCGGGCAGCCGCGAAGGGTCGCTG